>JBARNL010000128.1:0-9932 GCA_049802955.1 Candidatus Angelobacter sp. | reverse complement strand
GGCCTAGGGAGCGTGCGGTCGTTCATCGCCGGGGAAGACTGGCGTATTTCCGACGAAAAAACCTGGGAGCTGCTAAAACGCTATCCGGAGTGGAAGCGGGATTCAGACCTGGGCAAGGCCAACAAGGGAATCAGCATCGTGCTGCTCTGAGCATAGGCATCGCCTTGATCTCCAATCCAAAGCGGGCGTAAGTCATTAAATTTAAGATAATTACCAGGAAATATCTCGTCGCAGATGGAAATCGCGATGACGCGGCACGTCCTCCTCTAAATAGTTTCGAGCCAGAAAGAAATAATCCTTTGGAACTAAGGCACAAACAACCTCTACGATCTAAATTGGATCAGAAGAGTAGGTCCGATCTCCTACAAAAGGATGATCTGGCTAAAATCGAACCCCACAACTGCAAGTCTTTCAGGGCCCATAATCATCAACTAGCCGTTCAGGAGGAGTGCTGTGTTTCTGACAATTTTCACCTTAGCCATCCTGCTGTGGATGATTGGGCTGGCCGTAAGTTTCGGCCCCGGCGTGATGCCTCTGCTCCTGGTGTTGGGAACGATTTTGGCAGCCATGAACATAGCTTTCCGGCGTACATCGTCAAATTGACGAAAACAATCGGCCCGAATCTGAACAGGATTGATCAACGATAAAGCGCGAACGCGAACTGCCTGCGCGCTTCCACCCACTCACGTTTTTCACTTTTTGAAACAAGAAGGAACAAGGAAATATATGAAGAAGTTTGTAGCATTTCTATCTGTGGTGAGCCTGGCGACATTTGGCTGGGCCGGAACCGCAAAAGAAGATTCAGCGGAGCGTTTACAAAAGTCGTCAGAAGTCCTGACGCAAATGGCGGATGCTCCCGACAAAGGCATCCCAGAAGAAGTCCTCGGCAAGACGAAATGCATTGCCATTGTGCCTCATCTGGTCAAGGGCGGATTTGTTTTCGGCGGCAAGCATGGCCGTGGCGTAGCTACATGTCGCACCGTAGACGGCTGGAGCGCGCCGGCTTTTATTTCAGTGGGTGGCGGAAGCTGGGGACTGCAAATCGGCGTTGAAGGCGTTGACCTCATCATGCTCATCATGAATGACAAGGGAATGCAGCAACTGCTTTCCAGCAAGTTCCAGGTAAGCGGTGAAGGATCGGCAGCGGCCGGCCCGGTTGGACGCCACGCTTCCGCCGGAACGGACTGGAAGCTTGATACCCAGATGCTGACGTATTCGCGCTCCAAAGGCGCATTTGCCGGCTTGACTCTGGAAGGCGCCGTGATCCAGCAGGATACCGATTCAACAACCGCCGTTTATGGCAAGGACGTTGCCTTTAAGAACGTGCTGTTGGGCAAAGTGCCCACTCCGGAAATAGCAAAGCCTTTTGTATTGTCCGTATCAAAGGCAGCGAACGTGGCCGTGGTAAAAGAAGCGGCAGATAACGAAACAAAGAAGTAGTTTTTTATTGGAGTGACCGATAAATAAGAGAGCACGCAATCATTCAACCCAATGGCTGCGTGCTTTTTTCTGCAAGTCGCAATTCTTACATTTTTTTGCTGTAATTCTTTCGTCCCAGGGGAGCAGTTCTGGAATTGGGTGGCCGCATCTAAATTATTGCGCGGCCAGTTCGTTCATCGAAATTTAGAAAAGAAGGAACCAATGCATAGTCCACTGCGGGCAATGCTCGCGTCATTGCTAGTTGTCTTCTGCTTCTCACACGTCTGTAACGGATATTCCATTCTCACGCATGAAGAGATTGTCGACCTGCTGTGGGCTGACCAGATCAAACCGCTGCTGGTGCAGAAGTATCCCAGCGCAACTGAGGATGAGCTCCGCAAGGCTCATGCCTACGCGTATGGCGGGTGCCTGATTCAGGACATGGGCTACTACCCCTTTGGCAATCAAATGTTCAGCGACATGGTCCATTACGTCCGCAGTGGAGACTTTGTTGAGGCGCTGCTGACAGAATCTAGCGACATCAATGAATATGCCTTTTCGCTGGGTGCCTTGGCACACTATGTCGCGGATATAGTTGGGCATCCGGTGGTGAATGCTGCGGTCGCGCGGGAGTTTCCAAAACTCGGCGCTAAATATGGCCCTATCGTGACTTATGCCCAGGACCATAAGGCGCATATCCGCACTGAATTTGGTTTTGACGTGGTGCAGGTCGCCAAACAGCGTTACACCTCTGACGCATATCACGACTTCATTGGTTTTGAGGTCGCCAAACCCGTGTTGCAACGCGCATTCCTCAAAACGTACGGCATATCGATCAATGATGTTTTCGGCAACCTTGATCTCTCCATCGGCTCATTTCGCTGGTCTGTAAGCCGGGCGATCCCGGAGATGACGCGGGTCGCACTCCTGACCAAGAGAGACGAACTCGTTAAAGAGAATCCCAGCCTTGCCAAGAAAAAATTCCTCTACAATCTGAAACGATCTGAGTACGAATGGGAATTTGGCAAACAATATCGAAAGCCGGGGCTAGGCGCCCGTATTATGGCGGTGATTTTTAAAATCATACCCAAAGTTGGGCCATTCAAGGCAATTGCGTTCAAGATGCCGAACCCGGATACTGAAACTCTTTACCTTAAAAGCGTGAACTCCACGGTGGACCAGTACCGCGCTGAACTGCGTGATCTAAAGGCCGGCAAGCTGCAATTGGCCAACATGGATTTTGATACCGGAAAGCCCACCACTCCGGGAGAGTACCGGCTTACGGATGAAACTTACGCGAAGCTGCTGGACAAATTAACGAAGGAAAAATTTGCCGGGATGATGTCCGGCCTGCGCCAGAACATTCTGGCTTTTTACCAGGACCCTTCTGCTCCGAACTTTGCCAAAAAGAAGCGGGACAAGTGGAAAAAGGTAGAGCAGGAGCTGGATGAACTGAAAGCCACTCCAACATCGCAAGTGGGTGCGGAGTAATTCACATCTGCTGTTGCGCTTATTGGGGAATGACCGGTGTAACAATTCCGGTACTCGTATCGCCTAACATTCCCAACACCTGAACGGCCGGGCCAGACGTAACCGTCACGCTGACTTGCGTTGCGCCGGCAGGCGGAGAAGGAAACCAATCCGCTATAACGTCACGCGTGATCTTCTTGCCTGCGGTACCGGTGAGGCCCGGCAGGATGAAAGAAGTATTGGCCAGCGACGCATTGCTGGCATCCAGCAGATCAATTTTGATGCCAGAGTCCTGACTACTGGTATTTTGCAGAGAGAGTCCGGTGAACTGGTTCCCGCTGTTCACAAGCGGTATGGTGGCAGAGAGATACGTCAACCGCGAGAACATGGGATGCACCAGATTGACCAGAGAATTCGCGCTGCTGCCTGCTACGTCATCGGCGCGCAAGTAGGTGTAATACTCCAGCACAAAATTAGTATTGGTGTCCTTCACGCGGACACGCTCGCCATCAAGTTGCATTGTGCCGCCATTATTCGGGCAAACCGTTGCCGCGTCAGGAACCGTACCGTTGCAGATCTTCACATCGATCTCGCCGGAGTTCACAAGAGTCTGGTCCGCCGGCACGATTGTGGTGCCTTCAATGGAAACTTTGGTATTCGCATTGAATCCAGCGCCAAAAATTTTGATGAGCGTGCGGTCGGCCAGCAAGCCTCCCGCAGGTACTACATCGCTGACGTAAGGACTGCCAACCGGGGCAATCGTCAATGTTCCGGGAGCGAATTCCAACGTAGTATAGGCTGTTGTTGCGTCGAAGAATGAGGTGTTAGATGTATCGATGCTCAACGGGAATGTCTGCCCCGGCGTAAGACTGTTGCTCAACGGCATTGACAGAGTAACCACGGGATACGTGATATCGGTCCCCAGAAGAGCGTCTGGTGAGCTGAGTTGAATCTTGATATTCGATGGATTCACCGAGGTATCGATCACGGCGATCCCCGCCGCTTTTCCGGATGGATCATTCACGGCTACCCCACGGACTGGTCCGGTGGGGACCTGTGGACGAGTGCTTCCGTGGCCAATGGGCTTGGGCTCAGTGTTGGAAAGCTGGAACTGAAAGATACCTCCGGGTGGAACGCTTGTTTTCAAGACGGCCATTCCGATTGTGCCAGCGGGCAACGGCGGAGGAGTGGGCGTCGGAGTTGGGACGGGCGTCGATGTGGGTGTGGGAGTAGGGGTCGGCCCGCTGGCACTTGCGCTTCCGCCACCGCAGCCCCAGCAAGCGCCAATAGTCAGGGCCAGCACGGCAACACAAAGCTTTTCCATCCGGAGAGACCGTTTCTTTCCTTGCTCAATCATTCACAACTCCCTGGCCGCGCCGGATTATCTCCGGCGAATAACTCACCCTCACAGCGTACGATGTGGCCGGCACGCGTTTGCCACTTGTTTCGCGTTTTAAAATCCCGAAAAGCTACTTTACGATTGTAGTTTGATCCATACCCTTCGAGACGTACACAAGCCTCCCTGTGTAATAAGTGCTCGCCATCCTTCAAAAAAATTGGCAAAAAACTAGGGCCGCGAGTTTCCGGGCCCGCGACCCTCTTTTAGCAGTTCGACGGATGAGCCTGCTATTGGAATGAGACACTGGAAGTGTGCCGCCGGAACAGAAAAAAGCATCCTCGACTTTCCGCAAAAATACACTTTAGATGATCGGCTTATTGAGACGGTTTATCCGGATTTCCTACCCATTCACCATGTCTGGTTCCTCGGTGATCTCACCATCATCCAATCCATTGCCATGAAGAAAACCGATCCCGTTCGCCAGCACATCTCCAATTTGCTTACCAAGGCAGAAGCGCATGTTGATCTGCGCGAGGCACTCAAGAACTTCCCCAAAGACCTGCGCGGCAGCAAGCCCGAAGGCGGGCCGCATACGCCGTGGCAATTACTGGAACACATCCGCATTGCCCAGTGGGACATACTTGAGTTCAGCCGCTCCGCCAAACATAAATCGCCAAAATGGCCGGATGAGTACTGGCCCAAAACCGAAGCGCCACCCAGCGACCAAGCCTGGGACAAAAGCGTGAAACAAGTCCTGACCGACCTGGAAGCGATGAATAAATTGATTGCCGACCCCAAACGCGACCTTACAGCCAAGATCCCGCATGGGGATGGACAAACCTTACTTCGCGAAGCGCTACTTGTAGCAGACCACAATGCTTATCATCTGGGGCAACTGGTCATGGTTCGGCGCATATTAGAACGGGAGTAACGGCGAATCTTGCAGTTCTGGCAGAGTTCAAAGGAAAAGAAAACGGCGCTCCGGAATTTTGGAACGCCGTCTCTTTTATCGGCACATGATGACAAAATCGCTTCAAGGACTCGCCTATTTGGCGCTTCTTATGAAACCGCTTTCTTTCCAGCAATCATCATGGCGGCGCCCGCGGCGATCAGAACCGCACTGATAATGGGCGAGACTTTCTCTTCATGTCTGGTTTCAATGCCAATGGAAGCCCCGCCGACTTTGACGCCCGAGCGCTCATTGTGCGGAATGGGGACCACCAGTGAGGCAATTCCCAGAACCACAAATACTACTCCGATCCAAAATAAGCCTCTCATGGTGTTCTCCTTTTTTGTAGGTGGAAACGCGCTCCGCCATGGAAACAGTATTCACCGGGGACAGTTCCAGCTACTAAGGCTCAGATGCAGATAAACCCCGGTCAATTTACCGGCAAATGTACTTTCTGGTTAACCGTACCGAGGCGGTACCCCCCGTGCCCTCGATTAGGATTCTAAAGGAGTTATTCGATTCAACTCCAGATTAACCCCGGCATTGATGGCTACAATCGCGTTGCAACTGGGATTGAATCGAGTCCAAACCGGGATTGATTTGCCTTCTCCGATTGATTCCCGCCGCATCGCATTTTTACTCTTTGGTAAACACCTTGAGCAAAGCTATCGGCGTCGACCTATTTCTGGCATTTGCGTGTTGTCAAAGAACCCGTCTTCCAGTCCGCCTGGGCGGCACCCACGCCTCAAATTATGTCGTATTTTATTCGCCAATGCAAGCATTCTCCATCTCCTTTACTTTATGTTAAAGTGTAAAGCGATGACGGAAGCCACTCTTTCAGCAAAAAATCAGATCGTGATCCCGCGTGAGGCCCGTGAAGCGTTGGGTCTGAAGCCCGGCGACAAGATATTGGTCGTGGTCCGGGGAGAAAAAGTCCTTGTTCTGCAGAGGCCCAAATCTCATCGGGTTGCGATGCGGGGCCTTGCTCGCGGCATCTATGCCGCAGATCATGTTCAAAAGGAACGGCGGGATTGGCACTAGGTTCGCTCCGGGCATTTCTCAGGCGTCATCGCCGGATTGCTCTGGATACAAGTGTGTTCATTTACCAGCTTGAGGCAAATGCCCGATATCTCGCCCTCACGGACCACATCTTCATCTGGATTGAACGACCAGGCGGCAAGGCAGTCACATTCCACAATCACGATGACGGAATTGCTGGTTCAACCTTATCGGGCAGCCGATCAGCAGCAGGCGGATGAATTTTACGTATTACTTTCGACCTACCCCAACCTCGAATGGATAGCCCCCAATCTGGAAATCGCGGACAGAGCAGCCAAGCTGCGAGCCCTACACGGGCTCCGGACTGCGGATGCTTTGCATGCCGCCACCGCCGTCCATGCCGGAGCTACCGGGCTTGTCACCAATGACCCGGTATTCGAGCGGGTGAACGATTTTGAGACCCTGCTTCTGGACAAACTCCTTTAAAGTTCAATACAAACGGCGGCCCGCGTGAGGCCGCCGTGGTTTGCTTGAATTACGATTTGGCTGATTGCCAATTGCTATTGCTAATTGCTTTCCTATGTTCCTTCACTCCAGCTGGCCAGATACTCTTCCTGCTCCGGCGTGAGTTTGTCGATCTTTACGCCCATCGATTCCAGTTTGAGCCGCGCCACTTTCTTGTCCAGATCTTCCGGCACCGGATAAACCTTCTTCTCCAGCGATTTGTGGTTCTTTGCCAGATACTCGGCGGCAAGCGCCTGGTTAGCAAAGCTCATATCCATTACAGAAGCCGGATGGCCCTCAGCGGCGGCAAGGTTGATCAAACGGCCTTCACCCAGCAGATAAATCTTGCGACCGTCTTTCATCGCATATTCATCCACAAAATCGCGGGTCTGGCGTTTGGAGGAAGACATCTTCTCCAGCGCAGGGATGTCGATTTCTACGTTGAAGTGGCCGGAGTTCGCCACCACAGCGCCATTCTTCATGAGTTCGAAGTGATCGCGGCCGATTACGCTTTTGTTGCCGGTAACGGTCACAAAGAAATCGCCAATTTTCGCGGCTTCCGCCATCGACATAACGCGATAGCCATCCATTACGGCTTCGATCGCTTTCGTGGGATCAATTTCCGTTACGATTACGTCCGCGCCCATGCCGCGCGCGCGCGAAGCCAGGCCGCGTCCGCACCAGCCAAAGCCAGCAATAACAAATTTAGAACCGGCAATCAGTGAATTGGTGCAGCGGATTACGCCATCCATGGTGGATTGTCCGGTGCCGTAGCGGTTGTCAAACATGTGCTTGGTCAGGGCATCATTCACGGCGATGATTGGATAGCGCAACTGGCCGTCTTTGGCCATGGCGCGCAGGCGAATCACGCCCGTTGTGGTTTCTTCTGTGCCGGCGATAATTCCCTCCAGCACGTCCTTGCGCTTGGTAAGAGCGATGGAAACCAGGTCAGCGCCATCATCCATGGTCATGTGGGGCTTGTGGTCCAGCGCGGAAAGAATGTGCTTGTAATAAGTTTCGTTGTCCTCGCCCTTGATGGCATGGACGGCAATTCCGTAATCGCGGACCAGCGATGCTGCCACGTCATCCTGCGTGGACAGCGGGTTGGAGGCGCAAAGCACCACGTCAGCGCCACCGTCACGCAGCGTGATGGCCAGGTTGGCAGTTTCCGTGGTGACGTGCAGGCATGCGGAAACTCGAATGCCCTTGAGCGGCTGGTTCTTGATAAATTCCTTGCGGATACTTTGAAGCACCGGCATGGACTGGTTTGCCCACTCAATGCGGCGCTTGCCCAGATCAGCCAGTTCCAGACTCTTGATGTCGTACGTAATTTGCGGAGCAGCGGTTGTTGACATGTTCTCCTGTTGGACGGCTTTGCGCCGATTGAAAAGCTTTGATGTGAGCGATACGTTCAACGTAGAGCCGTAGCATGCTACGGCTCCAGACGCGGCATGCCGCGTCTCTACGTCGAAATTATCTTACCGCGTTGCGCCTACGTTGGCCTTTGATTCAGCTTTGCCCAGCCCCTGTTCGCGCAGAGTAGCCGCTTTGTCCGTGGCTTCCCAGGTGAAATCGGGGTCTTTGCGGCCGAAGTGCCCATAAGCGGCGGTCTTTTTATAAATTGGACGGCGCAGCTTGAGCGATTCGATAATCCCTTTTGGGGTGAGTTGGAAATTCTTGCGAACAAGTTCTTCCAGCTTTTCTTCGCCAATCTTGCCGGTTCCAAACGTATCCACCAACACGCTTACAGGCTCAGCCACGCCGATGGCGTATGCAAGCTGGACTTCGCAACGGTCAGCCAGGCCGGAAGCTACGATATTCTTGGCAATGTGGCGGGCCATGTAGCACGCCGAGCGATCAACCTTGGTCGGATCCTTGCCGCTGAAAGCGCCGCCACCATGGCGGCCCATGCCACCATAGCTATCCACGATGATCTTGCGTCCGGTTAAGCCGGTATCGCCCATTGGGCCGCCAATCACAAAACGTCCCGTGGGATTGATGTGATATTTGGTATCGGCATCCAGCAGGTTCGCGGGAATGGCAGCCTGGATGACGTGCTTGATAATGTCGGCGCGCAGCGTCTCATTATCAACCGATTCAGCATGCTGCGTGGAGATCACCACGGCATCCACGCGACGCGGCTTGTGATCGGCGCCGTACTGAACAGTAACTTGTGATTTGCCGTCAGGCCGGAGGTAGGGAAGCATTCCATTCTTGCGGACTTCTGTGAGGCGGAGAGTAAGTTTGTTGGCCAGATCAATGGCCGTGGGCATGTAATTGTCATTTTCATTCGTGGCGTAACCGAACATCATGCCCTGATCGCCCGCGCCGCCCGTGTCCACGCCCATGGCAATATCGCCCGATTGCTTGTTGATGCTGGAGATTACGGCGCAGGTGTTGGAATCAAAACCGTAAAGCGCATTGTCATAACCAATGGACTGCACAACCCCGCGCACAATCTTCTGGAAATCGACATAGGTCTTGGTAGTAATTTCACCGGCGATCACCACCAATCCAGTAGCGGTGAGGGTTTCGCAGGCGACGCGGCTGTAAGGATCTTCCGCCAGGCACGCATCCAGAATCGCGTCAGAAATCTGGTCTGCAATTTTATCCGGGTGGCCTTCCGTGACCGACTCAGATGTAAACAAAAACTTTTCGCGTGAAGCCAATGACTTGCCCTCCTGAAATTTCTTTATGACCTCTCAGGGCCACACCTACGGACACTGTTTTAAAGATTACCGAAAGGATGCAGCCGGAAACAACGCTTTGACGCTACAAACGGCGGAAACGCAGCCGAACGGAGTGTTTTGCACAGTGAAATGGGCCGATAGCTATCTTATCGGTCCAAAAGCAATAGCCATCCTCTTGGATCATTAGGCTTATTGTACAAGGCCAGAGGCGTTAAAGGTGAGAGTGCGGGGCTCATTTTCATTCCCCAAAGCCCCAAGAGGCCGCCCATTGAAGCTAACTTCAATACCGCCTGCATTCCCGGTTCTGAGAATGAGGGACTTCCCGGCCTTAATCTTCTTGTGCTTGTCTGCCGCCAAAACACGCTGCATTACCGATTTGCCGTCGGCAACAATTGAAACCCAGGAATCTTCTTTAGCATTAATCTGCACGAAAAATGATTTTTCTTTGGTAGATACGGGAATATCGGCGGATTCGCTTGGGACAGCGTTATGTCTTGCTTCCGCAGGGCGTGAGGCCGCAGCCACCTGTGCCGGAGCCTGTTTTTGCGCGGTAGCAGAGTCG
>JBARNL010000127.1:0-4541 GCA_049802955.1 Candidatus Angelobacter sp. | reverse complement strand
GACCCGGGGTTGGGAACTGACAACGGACAGAACCCTGGAGCGCGCGTGGCAATCCAACAGCGCGTTACCAGCAACCTACTGGTAACGTTTGCTACGGACATTACTTCAACGCAGCGGCAGGCGATCCAGATTGAATATAAGTTCAATCCAAAATGGTCAGTCAGCGGCACGCGTGACCAGAACGGCGGGTTTGGTGTGGATGGAAGATATCGGAAAGATTTCTAGGGTACACTGCCATTGCCAAACTGAAGGTTCGACTTACACAGCCGCGCAACTCCACGGGGATTTACGAGTGCCGCAGTGAGAGTTGCTCTCAGTTCCTATTCGCGAGCGACCTACTCATACCTTAGAGCTATCAGCGGATCCACGCGCACGGCGCGACGCGCGGGAACATAACAGGCAAGCAGCGCGACTATAGTCAGCAGCAGAGCGACGGCGGCAAATGTCAATGGATCATGCGAGGTGACGCCGAAAAGCTGGTTTACCATGAGGCGCGTCAGTCCCAGTGCGGCGGCGATTCCGATGAGCACGCCCAGAAGCACCATTTTTGCGCCTTGGCCCAGCACCAGGCGCAATACGTCACCGGATTGCGCGCCCAGCGCTATGCGCACGCCGATTTCATGCGTGCGCTGTCCGACCAGATGGGAGATGACACCGTAAATTCCGATGCAGGAAAGAGCCAGCGCTAGCGCCGCGAATATGCTGAGCAGAACCATAGAAAGACGGCGCGCAGCCAGGGAAGCGGCGAGTACATCCTCGAGCGTTTCGATGCCATAAACAACTTCTCGCGGGTCGAGTTGGGCAATCGCGCTGCGAACCGGGCCCATGATGGCTACGGGGTCGCCCTGAGTGCGCAATACCACGGCAACCGAACCGGCGGCGAGCGGCATGATCTTTTCCGGAAGTTGCATGAAGGGATAGAAGAACTGCGCTTCAATGGCCGATTTTGGGTCGCCAGTTGGCCCCCACTGCTTTACGTGGCGCACCACGCCGACAATCTCAGCCTGCACATTGAACTGCTCCAGATGGACACGCTTCCCAATGGGATCCTCACCGGCAAAGTAAGTGCGGGCAAAAACGTCGTCAATGTCGATCACCACGGGCGCATTCTCATTGTCCTGCGCGGTAACAAAGCGGCCACGCTCCAGAATGATTCCCATAGCTTGCTGGAAGCCGGCTTCCACCAGATAAAACATTGCCTGCGGCATGTCATTGTCATTGGCAGGCTTGGGTCGGCCTTCAATCCAGAAGGGCAATGACGAATCGTGGATCATGGGGCGCGAGCCCAGCGTGACGGAAACAGCCTGCACACCGGGGATGGAGAGCATTTTGTCGTCAAACTGGCGCAGGCGGGCGCGAGTTTCGGACGAGGTGGTTGACGGAGAAGATGGCATCGAGACCACGAAGGTTATGGCGTGGCTGGGTTGGTATCCTGGATCCACACGCCAGAGTGCAGCCAGACTCCGCAGCATCAATCCAGCGCCGATCAGGAGGAGAACGGCCATGGCAACTTCACCGGCAACGAAAATTCTTTGCAGATGGTGGCGCGAGCCGCTGGAGCCGCGTCCGCTCTCCTTTAGGACCTCGTACACATTTACGCGTGAACTTTTGAGCGCTGGAGCCAGGCCAAAAACGATGGCGGCAAACAGCGAAAGAACCATAGTGAAGAGTAAAACGCTTCCATCGAGAGAAATTTCGCCGGCGCGGGGCAAGGTGCCAGGCAAAATGTTGAGCACCGTTTTAGTGCCGAAAACGGCGAACAGAAGTCCAAGCGTCCCGCCCAGAGCGGAGAGCAAAGTACTTTCCGTGAGAAGCTGGCGAATCACGCGCATCTGGCTGGCGCCCAAAGCCGCACGCACCGCAAATTCGCGAGTACGGCCCAGCGCTCGCGCCAGAAGCAGGTTGGCAACATTGGCACAGGCAATCAGCAGCAGAAAACCGACTGCGGCGAGGAGCACAAGCAGGAACGGCTGCACGTTGCCGACGATATCCTGCTTCATGGAAACCAGGGTTATGCCCACATCTTTATCCGCGACCGGGTACGCAGCCGCCAAATTGCGTGCCACCACGTCCATGTCGGCTTGGGCTTGCGCAAGAGTAACGCCGGTTTTCATGCGGCCGATCACGCGCGCGCTCACCGAGATGCGGCGATCGCGAAATGAAGGATCGCTCCACTGGCCGATGGGAGTGTACACGTCACGGTCCTGGCCGTAAAAAGTGAAACTGGGAGGAATCACGCCCACAACCTGATACGAGGCGCCGTTCAGAGTCAGCGATTGTCCGATGATCGCAGGTGAAGAGCCGAATTTTCGCTTCCAAAGACCGCCGCTGAGAATCACGACCGGCGCAGCGCCGACCTGGTCATCGTCGGAGCGGAATGTGCGGCCAAGAATGGCCTTCACACCGAGAGTGGAAAAGAAGTCAGCGGAAATCATGTAACCGCTGAGGCGTTCGCCCTCACTGGTGCCAGTCAGGTTGTAATCCTGGCCGCGGTAGATGGCCATGGATGAAAACGTCTTGGTGTTGCGTTGCCAGTCTTGGAAGTTGAGATAAGCGACCGGACCCTGATTGACTCCACGGGTGTTTCCATAAACAGCCACCAGCTGCTGAGAATGTGGATAGGGCAGTGGGTTGAGCAACACTCCATTGACCACGGAAAAAAGCGCCGTGTTGGCGCCGATGCCAAGAGCGAGAGTAAGAATGGCGGTCGCGGCGAAGCCTGGCGATTTCAGGAGCATTCGGACCGCGCAACGTAAGTCCTGCCAGAGTGTCGTCATAAGTAATTGACTCCCACATCATTGGTGATGTCACCATTAATCTTCCCAGCCGCTGAAGCCAAAATGCTATCGCTTTTTGCGGTCTGCAGGCCAGGCGAACCCGAGTGCGATAAGACCGGATGTTTTGGTTTCACTTGCCGCAGGGCGGGTGCGGAGCTTCTCCTCTGAAAATCAACACAGCTACGCAACAGTACGACCGTAACTTGCTGATAAAACGTAAGAAACGCAAAATATTGAGACGTAATCCGCAGCGGTCAGGAGCCTATGAGCCCAGTTGTGCCTATCCACGCGACCTATGATTATCGCCTGGTAACTCTTTCGGTTATCATCGCGATATTCGCGTCCTACGCAGCACTGGAATTGGCAGGACGAGTGACTGCCGCCCGGAACTATGCTCGGGTGGCGTGGCTCCTGGGCGGCGCATGTGCCATGGGAACCGGCATTTGGTCCATGCATTACACCGGAATGCTTGCATACCGTTTGCCCATTCCCGTCTACTATCACGTTCCGACCGTGGCTCTGTCCTTGCTCGCCGCCATCTTTGCATCCTTTATTGCGCTATTTGTGGTTAGCCGGCAACAACTTACTACTTTTCGAGTCGTGATTGGAAGTTTGCTCATGGGCGCGGGAATCGCGACCATGCATTACACGGGAATGGCAGCGATGCGGCTCTCCGCCATGCACCATTATCATCATGGCTTATGGACGTTGTCCGGGGTGCTGGCCGTGTTGGTCTCTCTTGCGGCATTGTGGCTTACGTTTCATTTCCGCGAGGAGAAGTCCGAGCGACTACTGAAGGCCATCAGTTCGGTGATTATGGGGTTGGCGATACCAGTGATGCACTACACTGGCATGGCCGCCGTAACATTCATGCCTATGAACAAAGCCCCGGACTTATCCGATGCGCTGGATATTTCCGTTCTTGGCAACTCCGCCGTGATACTTGCGACTTTGGTCATTCTGGGAACAGTATTTTTGACGTCGCTTGTGGACCGCAGATTTTCCGCCCAAGCGCGGGAACTGGCCATGAGCGAGCATCGCTATGAATTGCTTTTCGAAAGCAATCCACAGCCGACTTTTGTTTTTGACTTGGACACGTTGTCTTTTCTGGCAGTCAACGAAGCGGCAGTCAATACCTACGGCTTCCAGACGGATGAATTTCTGAATCTGAAACTGCCCGCACTGAATGCAGCCCAGGATATCAGCGAGGTGCTTGCGCTGGCTTACAGCGGAGCGATATCCAAGGCGCAACATCGACGCAAGGACGGTACAGTGTTCGATGTCGAGCTCTCACTCCGGAAGATCAGCTGGGCGGGCCATCCGGCAGCGCTTTTGTTGGCTGCAGACATTACTGAGCGGACACGGACGGAGCAATTGGAGTTGGAACGCCGTAAGTTTCTGGAGACCATTACCCAGAACCAGCCGCTGGATGAAAGCCTCAATCATCTCATTCGACTTCTGGAAAACCAGCTTCCGGGCGCCCTTTGCTCGATTCTTCTGGCCAAGCCAGGACGATTTTGCCAGGTAGCCGCGAGCAGTTTTAGCAGGGAAGTAGTGACCGCATGGGAAGGTCTAAGGTTGGAAGACATTTCCTATTCGCTAGGTTCCAGCAGCAGCGAACGCGAAATAGTTTTCATTAAAGACATTCCCAGCGGCGCAACGGATACCGTTTTGAGGGAATGGGCGCGGCTGTTAAGTTTGAAATCCTGCTGGTGTGCCCCGCTTGTCGATCCTAACGGTGTGCTTGTCAGCCTGATACTGGTC
>JBARNL010000126.1:0-2915 GCA_049802955.1 Candidatus Angelobacter sp. | reverse complement strand
CACGATCTATCAAGCGAGATGACGGTGCATTACGGCCTGCTGCCGCGGGCAAACCGCGGTTTATTTGCCATCAATGAGCTTCCGGATCTCGCAGGAAAAATTCAGGTAGGCATGTTCAACATCATGCAAGAGGGCGACGTCCAGATTAAAGGCTATCCTCTGCGCCTGCCGCTCGATGTGGCTTTGGTCTTCACTGCAAACCCGGAAGACTACACAGCGCGCGGCAAGATTGTAACGCCACTTAAAGACCGCATTGGCTCGGAAATTCGCACCCATTATCCCGGGACTCTGGAAGAAGGCATCAGCATCACCGAGCAGGAAGCATGGCTGCATCGCGATGGCCTGGAGCTGCATGTGCCCAAATATGTCCGCGAAGTGGTGGAGCGGGTCGCATTCCTGGCGCGAGAGGACAAGAAGATCGACAAGCGCTCTGGCGTGAGCCAGCGGCTGCCCATCAGTGTGCTGGAAAACGTAATTTCCAATGCCGAACGTCGCGCGGTGCGTAGCGGTGAAAAAACTATCGTGCCCCGCATTGGCGACGTCTATGCCGCGCTGCCTTCGATCACTGGCAAGCTCGAACTGGAATATGAAGGCGAGATGCGCGGCGCCGATACCGTTGCCCGCGAGTTGATCCGCACCGCTGTCGCCAAAACCTACGACACGTATTTCAAAGACCTGAACATGCAGCAGGTAGTGCAGTGGTTTGAACTCGGCGGCGAAATCAAACTTTCTGACACCGCCAGCGCTCATGAAGTTTTGGAGGGCTTGAAAAACATTCAGGGACTGACCGAGAAGCTTGCGCCGGTGGGCATTAAATCGAAAGATAAGCCTGAAGTGCTGGTGTCCGCCGCGGAGTTTGTGCTGGAAGGGCTGCACGCGCATCGAAGAATTGGGCGGTCAGAAGAGCGCGTCTTCGCAGCAGACAAGCAGCCAAAGCGGCAGGAACGTCCATTTGAGCGCGGCGATGATGAGCCACCGCCGATGCGGAATCGAAGGCCTTACAACTAGTTCTGGAAGCGAAACAGGGAGCTTTGCCGCAGATTTCGCAGATGAACGCAGATCAAGAAAAATTTGGCCGCTAATTTCCGCGAATGTACACGAATCGGAACCTGGAAAATATGATTTGCGTAATTCGGTTCATTTGAGGCTAGGCTAGTTTTATTGGGCTAATTGCCACTTGCTAATTGCCGTTTTTCTGGCTGAGTGCTGACCGCTGATTGCTGAGTGCTTTGCGATGAAATACACCAAATATTCCAAATACGTTGCCGACCTGGCCGACGAAATGAGCATGGAAGACCTGCTCAGCGCGCTCTCTGATTACATGCTTGAGTCAGGTTTCCAGAGCGATTCCATGTACTTCCAGCAGATGGACGATCATTCGCTCGACGCGCTGCGCCAAGCTATCCAGCAAGCGCTGGAAATGGGCGACTTCATGGATGATGAAATGCGCGAGCGCCTGGAGCAGATGCAGGCAGACGGCACCATGGATGAGTTGATCGAGCGGTTGATCGAGCGCATGCAGCAGGAAGAACTGATCTCGGTGGACCAGCCGCATGATCCCTCGCGCCAATCGACTACGCCCGGACAGACCGGCGAAGCCCAAACCAATGCGCGCTTTGAGATCACCGACAAAAGCCTCGACTTTCTCGGCTTCAAGACGCTACGCGATCTTCTAGGCTCGCTGGGCCGTTCCAGCTTTGGACGCCATGACACGCGCGACCTGGCTACCGGCATCGAATCCAGCGGCGCGTCCAAGCCATATGAGTTTGGCGACACAATGAACCTGGATATCACCGAGACACTTTCTGCGGCCATCCAGCGTGAAGGCCTGCACCTGCCGCTGAACATTGAATACTCTGATCTCCAAGTCCATCAGTGCGAGTATCAGTCATCCTGCGCCACGGTCGTAATGCTCGACTGCTCGCACAGCATGATCCTTTACGGCGAAGACCGGTTCACTCCCGCCAAGAAAGTCGCAATGGCGCTTTCCCACCTGATCCGCACGCAGTATCCAGGCGATTCGCTCTCGCTGGTGCTGTTTCATGATTCGGCGGAAGAGATGCCGATCTCGCAACTGGCCCGCGTAAAAGTTGGCCCGTATTACACCAACACTCGCGAAGGCCTGCGTCTGGCCCAGCGCATCCTGCAACGCCAGCGCAAAGACATGAAGCAGATCGTGATGATCACGGACGGCAAGCCTTCAGCTCTAACGTTGGAAGACGGCAGAATTTACAAGAATGCTTTCGGGCTCGACCCGCTGGTGGTGAGCCAGACGCTGGAAGAAGTTTCGCGCTGCAAGCGTTCCGGCATCATGATCAACACGTTCATGCTCGCTTCCGATTACGGCCTGGTCCAGTTCGTGCAAAAAGTCACGGCCATGTGCAAGGGCAAAGCGTATTTCACCACGCCGCAGAATCTGGGACAGTACCTGCTGATGGATTACATGTCACGGAAAATGAAGACCATCCACTGAGGCTATTGAATACGCCAGTTTATTCCAACCAGTTTCTCTTGTTGGATCCTCGTACGATGGATCTCGCTCCAGTAACACTGGAGCATATTCTTTCCAAGGCGTCATTAGCCGAGCTGGGCTTTTTTGTTGGTGCTGGTATTTCCCGTGAGGCCCCAACGTCAATACCCACAGGACAGGAACTACGGAAAGCGATTTTTTCCTTCCTCGCCTCGGCTTCCGGTGTGGTGTTACCAGACCTTTCGCAGTTATCCTCCCATATACCGGAGATGGTTCTCGAGATACTTGACCGGACCTTTCCGGGCAGTATGGGGCACTGTCTTTCATTGCTGAACGGAGGCCCTCCTAATCTCCGTCATAAATGCCTCGCAGAACTGGGAAAATATGGAACAGTATCAACCGTTAATTTTGATACTAAGATCGAGGAAGCAGCGCATTCGAATGT
>JBARNL010000125.1:0-5902 GCA_049802955.1 Candidatus Angelobacter sp. | reverse complement strand
CGATGCAGCCGGGCCGAAACAATACATTGTCAGCAACTTGAGAATCGCTGATGACGCTGTAAGAACGTATGCGGCAATCGGAGCCGATGCGGGTGCGGCCAAGTATCTGCACGAACGGCTCAAGAATTGTATCCGAGCCGATTTCAACATCGTTATCAATCACGCAGGTTTCCGGGCGATAGATGCTGACGCCCGCAGCCATGAGATCGGCACATTTGCGGGCGCGCATGGTCGCGTCCAGCGAGGATAGTTCCGCCAGAGTGTTTGCGCCCAGAACTTCGGCCGCGTCGGAAGCTCGCAACGCGACCACGGTAGCTTTGATTTTTACCAGCAGCGCAGCCATGTCAGTGAGATAAAGCTCGTGATGCGCATTATCGGTTTTTAGGCGGTCAATATTGGCGAACAGCGGCTTGGCGGCAAAAGCGTAAATTCCGGAATTGATCTCGCGTTCTTTCTGCTGCGCTTTGCTGAGCGCCTTCTGCTCGATGATGGCTTTCACGCGATCACTGGATCCGGCGCGAATCACGCGACCGTAACCAAAGGGATCGGAAGGTGCGGCGGTAAGAATTGTCATGGCCGCTTTTTTGCTGAGATGAAAATCACGCAGCGCGGCTATGGTTTCCGGACGAATCAAAGGCACGTCGCCGGAGAGAACAAGAACATTTTGGTATGAAGCCACCTGTTCGCGGGCGCACATGATGGCGTGTCCGGTGCCGCGCTGCTCAGCCTGCAAAATGAATTTCACGCCCAAAGGCTCAACAGCGGCGCGCACGTTTTCCGCCTGATGGCCAACGATCACATAAATGTGCTCGGCAGGGACGATCTGCTGCGCGGCCTTGATTACGTGCGCCAGCAGCGGCTTGCCGCCGATCTCATGCAGAACCTTGGCGCGTCTGGACTTGAGCCGGGTGCCCTTGCCCGCAGCCATGATCACTATGGCAAAATCACGATTGCCGTTGATTTTCTGTTTACGCATCAACCCATCATCTTAAAGCCTGACGCGCCAATTCGGGGGAGCGGCGGGCGGAATATGCCAGATGCACCAGCTCGTGGCACAGGCGGTCAGTAGCATGGCGCGCAAAATGGCTTTCCATGATGAAGTTGCCGGGGATACATTTCACGCCCAGTTCCTCCATGGCGGGAATATCGGCTTCCACCTGTTCTGCGTCCTCTTGCGCATAGCGCTCTCTCATGCTGGCTGATACAAAAGCGGTGTTTACCAGAGCGTAATCAAAAATCCTGCGCGGAGAGTGGTCATAAATCGCCTTGATGTGATCGGAAGCTTTCATATGCAGACTCTCATTGGCCTCAGTCATCAGGTTGCAGATGAAAACTTTCAAGGCAGGCGAGGCCGCGATAGCTTCCGGAATGCCGCGCACCAGAAGATTCGTAACGAGGCTGGTAAAGAGCGAGCCTGGGCCCATGGTGATTACATCGGCTGCGGCGATGGCCGCCAGCGCCTGCGGCAAAGGTTCAGGATTCGGCGGCACCATCTGAAGTTCGACGATGCGATGGTGGCTGGCGTTGATATTGGTTTCACCCAGCACCTGCGAGCCATCATCCATAAGGGCTTTGAGCTGAACATTGGCCGAGGTGGCGGGAAGTATGTGGCCACGCGTGGCCAGAATCTCCGATGCTTGCTTGACGGCAACGGCGAAGTCGCCGGTCATGGCGGTGAGCGCGGCGAGAAACAGGTTGCCGAAGTTGTGTCCTTCAAGGTCGCCGGGGCTGGAAAAGCGATACTGAAAAAGCTTGGAAAGAAAATTTTCGTCCTCAGAGAGCGCGACCAGGCAGTTGCGAACGTCGCCAGGAGGCAGCATGCCCAGCTCACGGCGCAGACGGCCACTGGAACCGCCGTCATCGCTTACGGTGACCAAGCCTGTGAGCTCTGAGATGTAGGGACCATCGTGAGCAACTTCACCGGTGCGCACCGTGTATTGCTTCAGCCCCTTGAGCAGAGTGGAAAGGCCGGTGCCGCCTCCGATGGCAACAACACGAATCCCCCGAGCTGAGCGGCCACGATTCTGCTCTGCTGGCGAAGGCATGCGCGTTGCGCTAGCGCTTCCTTTGGTCGGAGGTGGAAGACGGAAGATCCGTCGGCTCGGGATAGAGCAGTTCAGTAAATCGAGGATCGTCAGCCATGTTCTGGAAGTCCGAATCGTTACGGGCCTGGAAACGGTTCTGCGGGTTAAGCCGGATGGATTCACCCAGGTTCTTAAGCGAACTTTCAACCTGCCCGGTAAGGCAATCCACCACGGCCATGCCGTAATAAGCGAAGTCAGCCTTGGGATTGCTCTTCAGGATTTTTTCCATGTGGGTGCGGGCTTGATCGAACTGGCCACCATTCAGAAGTGAAACGGCATAGTCAAAGTGTTCTTCATGGGTCTTAAAGGTGGTGGCGGCGCCGGCCAATTGCTGGTTGCAGAGATTCAGATGGACACGGGCGCGGTCCATGAGTTCGCGGTTACCGGCTGCGAGAATCTTTTCCAGCAAGCCTTTGGCTTTCTCGAATTTGTGCTCCTGCATGGCCTTGACAGCGCCTTCATAGTTTTGCACAGCCTGTGCAAAACCAGGATCTTCCCTGTATGTGGGCTTTTGCGGCGGAGCAGGTGGTTTCTTGCCAGGCATCGTATTTCTAGTCCTATTGGGTTTTAATTTCAAAGGTTTAGCAGGCAAACTTTTAACACTTCCTGACAGTTTCTTCTTCATTCTGTTGTTTCCTTGCGGCTCGGGTCGGAAGAGCGATGAAAACGGGCTGTGGAAATCGGAAGAATCAGCTATCCCACCAGCAATAGAGCCGCTTGGGGTGCAGCCCTTTATACGCAGAAAAAACCCGTGCGTCAACTGCACCTAGAGCTGTGCAAATATTACTTTACCGGCTCCGGATTTTGAAGATCAAGTAGCTTGAAGTCACCACGCATAATGCCATCACGAATCATTTTTGCCGACCAGCCTTTCTGGGACTGGCGATAGGAATACAGAGCTTCCTGCATGCAGGTGCCGCAGCTGGCGCCATGCGTGCTCTCAAAGCAGCTGCGCAGGCTGGTGTGGCCATGGTTGCGATCACAATAGCAATAGCAGGGCATCTGGTACAGAACGGGACTGGCTTTGGCGGCAGCTTTATACGCGGCAATCTGGGCCGGGGCAATCATGCCCTGGTCTGCTAATTGCTTTTGCGTAAGAATGGGCGCAAGCTGCGTGCCTGCTTTGGGAGGCGCGGGATGGAATGCGGGAACTTCAGCGGCCTGATTCGCGAACTGAGCATGAGTCATGCCGGCGGCAAGAAGAATAGTGAGCATACCTAGAAAATGCTTCATATCCCGCCTATTTTACTCCAGAATAAGAGTCACTGAAATAGGACCCAGCAGGCCGAATCTACGTATAATCAGGAACGGGAGTTGATCTTAAGTGGAAACGCCAGAGCAGGAGACAGTGCAAGTCCAAACGGAAACAGCGCCTGCGCCGGAATCCAGCGGGCTGCGCACATTGCGCACCTGGATGCGCGACCTGTTTTTTTCCGTGCTGGTTTCATTCTTCATTATTTTGTTTGTTTACCAGCCGGTAAAAGTGGAAGGCGGCAGCATGGAGCCCGGCTTGGAAGACCAGGAGCGTATTGTCATCAACAAGCTTGTGTACCGGCTGGAGAGCATTGAACGCGGCGACATCATTGTGTTCCGCTATCCGCGCGATACGCGCAAGAGTTTTATCAAACGGGTGATTGGATTGCCCGGCGACCACATAAAAATAGCTTACGGCCACGTCTACGTGAATGACGAACAACTTTCCGAGCCTTATGTGCCTTCAGACTACCTGGACGCCCGCTCCTACTCGGACATAGTAGTGCCAAAAAATTCCTACTTTGTGCTGGGCGACCATCGATCCATGTCCAATGACAGCCGCGAATTCGGCCCGGTGATGCGCAGTTACATCTACGGCAAAGCCGTCTTAGGCTATTGGCCTATGGAGAAGCTGGGAATTTTGCACTGAGAAGCAATGTTTAAAAAATTCCAGGTCGCGTTGATCCGCCGGTTCGCGCGTAAACGCCTGGGCAAAGACATTGCTCCGCTGCAAACCGTTGCCACACACCCTGACGTGCTGATTCCGTATACCAAGTTCAGCATGGCGCTGGAGAAAACCAAGCTCGTCCCGGCAAAGCTGAAAGTTCTGGGACAGATTCGCGCGGCCAAGCTGGTGGAATGCCCTTTTTGAATCGACATTAATTCTGCCGGAGGCAGACTCGCAGGCTTGAGCAACGATCAGATCCGCAACCTGAACTGGTACGCAGAAAGCAATCTTTTTTCTCCCGACGAAAAACTGGTCCTGGAAATGGCGGACGCAATTACCGCGACGCCCGCGAATGTGAGCCCTGAGCTGCGGGAAAGGCTGCAACAGCGGTTCTCAACGCCGCAACTGGTGGAAATGGCCGCAGCTATTGCGTGGGAAAATTATCGGGCACGGTCGAATAGGGTGTTTGGGTTTGGGAGCGAAGGGTTTTATAAGGCTTAGGTATTCAGATTTGGCTACGTTATTCGATATCCTTTATCCCCTGGCTGCTTTCTTAGGCCTCCCGCCAAGTTTCCCATTCGCCTTGGAAGTCACAAAGTTCTTCCGCGTGTTCAGTCAAGATGCTGCGAATGTGCGATAGCGCCCGTTTGGTGAAGTCGTAGTTCTCGTGAGTTCGGCTGGTTCAATCCTGCGATGAGTATTATTCACAACGCAAAGAGATCATAGGATCGATGCGAGCGGCGCGACGCGCAGGAATATAGCTGGCGACGAGCGCAACAATCGTCAGCAAGATGGCAATGGCGGCGAACGTGAGCGGGTCAGTCGCTTTCACGCCGAAGAGAAGGCCGCTAACCAGGCGGCTGAATGTAAACGCCGCAATCAGGCCAATAGCCACTCCGCCCAGCGCCAGCATCATGCCTTGCTTTACCACCAGCCTGAGCACGGTGCGCTGGGTTGCGCCAAGCGCCATGCGGATGCCAATTTCCCTCGTGCCCTGGCTGACTAAATACGCCATAACGCCATAAATGCCGATGGTGGCAAGGGCCAGGGCGAAGCCGGCAAACATCGCCAGTAGAACCGCGGTAAAGCGCCGCCGCGAGAGAGACTCCGCCACGCGCTGGTCCATGCTGACCACGCCATAAAGTGGAAGATCACGGTCAACCTCATGCAGTTCATGGCCGACAGCGGAGGTAAGCGAGGCGGGGTCCGTGGTGGTGCGCAAAACTATGTTGAGCAACCGGCTGATGTACTGGCTATGAGGGATATAGAGCGCGATGCGCGAGTCGGAATCGAGCGTATCCTGTTTAATTCTGCCAACCACGCCCACCACAGTTGCCCAGACCGGTTTGGCAGCCAGATCGCCAAAGCTGATGCGCTTGCCCAAGGGGTCCTGGTTGGGCCAGAGCTGCCGTGCCATCAATTCGTCCACCAGCGCGACCGGCGGTTTGTCCACCGTATCTTGATCGTTAAAGAGACGGCCTTTGAGCAGCGGGATTTGCATGGTCTGAAAATAATTACCGGCGACGATGCGCTCGTCCGCATTGATAAATTTTTCACCCGGCGGAGATATCCGTCCTTCCACCGTGATTGGACCCCAGGCATACATACTACTGAGCGGCAGGGAAGAAACACCACCTGCACTAACCGCGCCCGGCAGGTGCTCCAGGTTCTCCAATAGCTGCCGGCACGCGGCCCGAACAATTGTTGGATCTTTGTATTTATCTCCGCTCAGCGTCAGCTCCAGCGTCAGCACGTTGCTGGGATTGAATCCGGGATTGACATGCTGCAGGCGGATAAAGCTGCGGAGCAACAGTCCAGCCACAATCAGCACCACCACTGAGATAGCCAGTTCCGCGATGATCAGCAGTCGCCGTAGATTGTTGCCGCGTCCCCACAT
>JBARNL010000124.1:0-5760 GCA_049802955.1 Candidatus Angelobacter sp. | reverse complement strand
ATCATAGGTATAGCGGTCGCTCACGGTGCCAAGAGATTCGTTGTAGAGGCTGGTGCCTCCAGTGGCTTCTTTAAGTTCTTCTGAAATCTGGTGAATAGCCTGGAGATGTTCGGCAGTGGCGGGAACTTCAGCCTTAGTGGTCTTCAGAAATTTCTGGTATCCCTTGTCGACGAGGCGGGAGATTTCACCGCCAATCTGGATGCCAGGCTTGGCAAAGAGACGTGCCGCGCCATCGTCGCCGCGCTCAATGGCCGCGGAAACGCCGGATTTTTTTACGAAGACGCGGTTCTTTGTGCCAGGAGCTTCGAGTATGTCAAAGCCATGATCGCGAAGCCAATTCACGGCTTCTTCATACGTGCGTTTCTCTGTCGTTGTCGCCATAAACCACCTGACCGCCGATTCGATTCTAAACACGAATGCGATGTTGCCCTGAAAGCAGGGAATGGATAATGTCGCACATGGAGAGCCGTTACAGCAACATTACTGTTGTGCAAAGGGTTACCCCAGCCCAGAGGGTAAGAGATTCAGATGTGATCCGGTTCACGCCCGCAAATCAGATCCTTCGACTCCCCTTCGGCAAGGCTCAGGGTCGCTCAGGATTTCGGCAGGAGGTTCCCGCTCGACTGCGTCTCGCTCACGCCTCCTGATCGCCTCAAGATCAAAACCGGCGCCTATTCTCCCCCGAGATTTTCGGCGCCGGCTTTAAAGGATCCCCCCGAAACCGGGAGGACCAGGCCGCTCATCTACTTCCGGCCAACTTGTTCGCAAAGCAAAGGCGGGTGTGCAAGAGCAAAATGGATAAAAAGCTCTGTAACACCAAGATGCCTTGCGGTTGCGAGGCGGGTCAATGGGAAAGGCTGACGCGGTATTTACTTAGTCGATAGCAAACAAGGTGGCATTGATTCCACCCGAGCTGATGTATACTGTGCCGAACTTGAGTCAGGCGGGTTTTTTAAGTTAATCATGATTCCCGCGTGCGGAAAGCTGTGGGGGCGGCTACTTATTGGGGGTTCTGAGAACACCATAATTTTTTTACCTTGACCAGCAGCAGCCCCGGTCGGGAGGGTCCGTATGGACCTAATTATTATTCGTCTTGTTTTCATTTCTGTTGTTGCAGTTGCCTGTTATCACCTAAAGCCGTTCGGATTGGCCAATTTTCATGCGTGGATCTCGGCTTGCACCGGCATAGTGATTGGCATAATCATTGTTTGGTTTGAGGCGCGCCTGCGCGTGGTAAGCCTGAAGCGGCTGATCGGGGCGGTGATCGGCAGCATCCTGGGCATTCTGGGCGCTTATCTCTTCAGCATTGTCATCAAGAACAGCATCACGCACTCAGAAACCCAGCGATTCCTAATGCTGATGGTGATGCTGCTGATGTCCTATGTTGGCTTGATTGTGGGGGCCAACAAGGGCGACCTGCTGAACCTGGCGGCCCTGGGCGGAATCTTTGGCGCGGAAAAACAAGGGCGCAAAAGCTTCAAAATTCTGGATACCAGCGTGATCATCGACGGGCGCATTGCCGATATTGCCGATACCGGCTTTCTGGACGGCGTGGTGGTGATTCCGCAGTTTGTGCTGCGCGAGTTGCAACTGGTGGCGGATTCGGCCGATTCACTCAAGCGCAATCGCGGACGCCGCGGGCTGGACATCCTTCAGCGCGTGCAGAAGATGGTTACGGTAAGCGTGCAGATTGTGGAAGACGATTTTCCCACCGTCCGCGAAGTTGACCTGAAATTGATTGAGCTGGCCAAGGTGTATGAAGGGAAAATCATCACCAATGATTTCAACCTGAACAAAGTGGCGCAGCTCCAGGGCGTTGAGGTCCTGAACATCAATGAGCTGGCCAATGCGCTTAAGCCGATCGTGCTTCCCGGCGAGACGATGCGCGTTTTCATCCTGAAAGAAGGCAAAGAATACAACCAAGGTGTGGCCTATCTCGATGATGGCACGATGGTGGTGGTGGATAACGCGCGCAAGCTGATTGGAAAGAACGTGGATATTGCGGTGACATCAGTGCTGCAAACTACGGCGGGCAAGATGATTTTTGGCAAGTTCGATGAGCGCAGCCGCGTGGGTGAACGAATGGAGCCGAAAGCCGAAGGCGCAAAGGCGGATGTGCGAAAGGCGCAGCCGATTATCGTGGAATCAACGCCGCATTCGCAACCGGAGTGAGGGCGCGGAAAATCGTAACGAAATGGGCTGCTCAGCCAGCCGATATGCGCCTTCCCGATCTCTAGTCCATGTCCTAATCCTATCTGGCGATTGGGCGGAAGCTCACATACAATAAAAGCAGTTTATTTCCTGCTCAAGAAGGGACAGGGCCATTCTTGAGAGACGCCTACCGTGTCACTACGATGTTTTGGAAAATTACACAGCGTGCTGTCCCGGCCTTGTTGCTTTGTACTCTGGTTTTTGGCAGCCGGCATATTGTGATGGCTGAGCCGCCGTGGCAGGGCGCGCCCGCTGCTGCCGGACAATTACAAGTGACAGTAACGGACCAGAATGGGCAGCCTCTGCCGATGGTGATTGTGATCGCGCAGCAGAACGACAAGACTGTGGCACAGGAACGGACAACCCCTTCAGGAAATGCCCTGCTGCGGCTGGCGCCGGGAACCTACAAAATCCTGGTGGAAAAACCGGGCTTCTATACTACGGCAGTGGCCAAGCTGGAGATTGCGGCGGGACAACAGTCGCCGGTGGAAGTAAAGCTACAGCCATTGCGCGAGTACAAGGAAGAGATAGAAGTCACAGCGCAGGCATCGCCGATTGATCCGCAGGAAACCAGCAGCGCGCAGGCAATTACCGCGAGCGATATTTCGAGCATCCCATACCCCACCACGCGCGACTATCGCGGCGTGCTGGCTTATATTCCGGGCGTTTTGGGCGACAATGGCCAAATCCATATTGCCGGATCAAGCACGCAGGAAATACAGGATTACCTGGATGGTTTTGAAGTGAGCCAGCCGGCGGGGGGAGCGCTTGCTGTCCGCGTGAACCCGGATTCACTGCAAAAGATTGACGTGCGCAGCAGCCGCTATTCAGCGCAGTTCGGAAAGGGATCGGGCGGGCTGGTGGATCTCCAGGCGCAGGACGGGGACAACCGGTTTCGCTTCAACGCGACCGATTTTTTCCCGACGTTTCAAAACGCAAAGGGCTTTCACCTGAATAGCTGGACGCCTCGCGGGTACTTCTCCGGCCCGCTGGTGAAAAACAAGTTATGGTTCGATATTTCTCATGAAGGAGAAACGGACTACAACATTATTAAAGAACTGCCGGCGGGCGCGGACACGAACCGCTTGTGGCGCATTGCCGATATGGGCCGGCTGCGGATGAACCTGACGCCCGGAAACGTGCTGACTGCAAGCGCGGTGCTGAATTTGCAGGATTCGCAAAATTCTGGAATCTCACCGTTTGATCCGGTCTCCGTTTCATTGCACAACCATAATTATCTTTACCTTTTGGGGCTGAAAGACCAGATCACCATAGCAAAGGACACGCTGCTGGAGTTTGGCGGCGCGTTCCATCGCAACAAAGCATCGTCGCTTCCGCAGGGCGACCTTCCGTACGTTCTGGGACCGTCAGGCCGCTCAGGAAATTATTGGGTCACGAATGAGAATATTTCCACGCGCACGCAGGGCTTTGCCAACTTGTATCTGCGTCCATGGAAGCTGGCGGGCACACACCAGTTCACGGTGGGCGGACGCACGGACCGCGTGCTCTATCATGCGGATATCGATCGCGGGACGGTGCAGTTTATCGACGGCAATGGCGCTCTGCTGCGGCAAATCACGTTTGCCAATGCGCCGCCATTCAGCCTGAGCACGCTGGAATCCAGCGCATACATCCAGGACCGATGGACGCCGATGCAGCGCGTGATCATTGAAACCGGCGGCCGCTGGGACCACGATACCTATCTGGGCCGCGATTTCTTTTCGCCTCGGATTGCCGGAACCATGCTGATCAGCGCTGCCAGTGAAACCAAATTGAGCGCAGGGATCGGAATTTACTATGACCGCTCAAACCTGGCGCTGGCAGCCAATGGATCACAAGGCACGCGGACAGACGACTTTTTCTCTCCGGTAGCGGTGGTCTTTACGCCTACTTTCACCGTGGATCCAAGGCTGCTCACGCTGCCGCGATATAGCAATTGGAGCGTTGCAGTGGAGCGGCGACTACCGGGAAAGGTTTACGCGCGACTGGAATATTTAAGCCGGCACGGCGCGCATGGATGGGATTTTGCCAGCCAGCCGGGAAATAACTTTGTCTTGCTGAGCGACAAAAAAGACCGCTATGACGCGGCGCAGATCACGCTGCGCAAGGAATTGAAACGCGGCTATCCACTCGCGCTTTCTTATACGCGCTCACGCGCAACTTCAAACCAGACGGTGGACTTTGCCATTGATGCGCTGATGGTGGGAAACCAGGTGGGCGGAGTGCTGCCATGGGATTCGCCAAACCAACTACAGACGTGGGGCAGTTATCCTTTACCGTGGAAATTCAAGAAATTCGATCTGGCCTGGTCAAGCATATGGCGTTCCGGGTTCAGCTTTGTGACCATTGATCAGCTTGGGCAAATTGTCTCCGGCCCGGGACAATTCCGGTTCCCTGAATTCTTTACCCTGAATACGACGGTGGAACGTAAGTTCGCGTTTCACGGCTATCGCTGGGCGGCGCGCATTGGCGTGGACAATGTTTTGAATCGACAGAACCCCACAGTGGTTGATAACGACGTAAATTCGCCGACTTTCCTTACGTTCTTTGGCACGGACCATCGCACGCTGAATGGACGGATCAGGTTTTTAGGAAAAAAGTAACGGGATTGCCGAAAGTATCGAAATCGCCGAAATTGTCAAAGATTGCCAAAAAGTGAATCAGCACCAGGTCCTTCGACTTCGCGCCTCGGCGCTGCGCTCAGGATTTCGCCTGTCGGCTCCCGCTCGGCGATGCCTCGCTCACGCCGCCAAAACGGCTCAACTTGAATTCTGGCTCCGGCGTGGCTTCGAGCAGCGTGCGGGTGTATTCGTGCTGGGGATGCGAAGTGATTTCTTCCGTGGGGCCAACCTCGACTATTTCTCCGCGGCGCATCACGGCGATGCGGTCACACAGATAGCGCACTACCGGCATGGAATGCGAAATGAAGAGATAGGTAAGGCCGAAATCGCGCTGGAGTTTTTTGAGCAGGTTCACGATTTGCGCGCCGACGCTGACATCGAGGGCGGAGACGGGCTCGTCACAGACGACAAACTTGGGCCGCAGGACCAGAGCGCGGGCAATGCCGATACGCTGGCGCTGGCCTCCGGAAAATTCATGGGGGTAGCGACGGAGAGCGGATTCGTCTAGACCGACGGCGCGCACGATGTCGATGGCCGCCTGATGGAGATTTGCGGAGCCGCTTGAGGTGGCCGCGGTTGTTTGGCTGCCGTTTGTGCCGGTTGTGCCGTGGATCACCAGCGGCTCGGTCACGATTTCTTCCACGCGCATGCGCGGGTTGAGCGACGCAAAGGGGTCCTGAAAGATGATCTGCATATCGCGACGTAAGCGGCGGAGTTGGCTGCCGCTTGCTCCGAGCACGTCCTGGCCGTTGAAGGTGATGGCACCGGAAGTGGGCTCGATGAGGCGGAGAATCATTCGTCCCAGCGTGGTCTTGCCGCAGCCGGATTCGCCGACAAGGCCCAGCGTTTCACCTTGAGTGATGTCGAGCGAGACGCCGTTGACGGCGCGGACCTCGCGTTTGGTCTTGCCAAACATGCCTTCATCAGT
>JBARNL010000123.1:0-3291 GCA_049802955.1 Candidatus Angelobacter sp. | reverse complement strand
GGACACACGACTTAACCGCCAATGTGGACCATGCTGCGGGAAGGCTTGATAAATCCCACTTCTCCAATGTGATGGCGGGCTTCTTTCTGGTCGACCACTGACCGAACGTAATCGGTTAATTCACTATCACTGGCGCCGCGATACATTCGCCCAACCATATCATGATCAAGCAGGGAAAAAAGGCAGGTGCGTATTTTGCCGTCTGACGTGAGCCGCACGCGCGAGCAGTGTCCGCAAAAAGGATGCGACACGGGCGCGATGATGCCGATTTCGCCCTTGCCGTCGTCGAATGTATAACGCCGCGCCGTCTCGCTTAGCTCATTCGGGAGCTGGCGCACGGGACGAAACTCATTCAGTTTTTCCAGAATTTCATCCATGGGGACGACCACGTCCGGCGACCAGACGCGATCCTCTTCCAGCGGCATGAATTCAATGAACCGGACGATAACTCCTTCTTCGCGGGAGAAGCGGGCAAACTCCACAATCTGATCTTCATTGAATCCGCGCAGAAGAACGCAATTGACTTTGACCGGCTCCAGCCCAACACGCTTGGCGGCGCGGATGCCCGCGAGCACACTGTTATAACCATTGGGAACGCGGGTGATGCGGGCGAATTTTTCTGGATCCACCGCGTCCATGCTGATGGTGGCGCGACGGAGGCCGGCACCCTTGAGCGGCTGGACAAGTTCGGCCAGCAGATGACCGTTGGTGGTGATCGCCAGATCAAGTTTTTGGCCATCGAGCGTCCGCAGTTGAGCCAGGTCACGAACAAAATCGACAAGACCGTTGCGCAGCAGAGGCTCGCCCCCGGTGAGCCGGACTTTTTCAATGCCGGAGTTCACAAAGATCCGCACCAGCCGCAGGTAGTCGGCAAAAGGAAGCTCGGAATACTGAGCGCCTTCGTTGCCTGTCCGGCAATAGACGCATTTGTAATTGCAGCGGTCAGTGATGCTGACGCGCAGGTCAGTGATAAAGCGCCCGTGTTTGTCCTGAAGCCGCATATGCTCCGTCGCCAAATCGATTACAGGGGCTCAACTACGCTGATGATTGCAGGGAAAGAAAAGGAGGGAAATACGCCGAAGCGTGTTTCGGTTCCTTTCCAAACGGGAGGCCCGTGCGTTTCCGCGCCAGACCCTCGTCCTTGCATTCTCAGCAAGGAGCCGCCACATCCAGCCGGGTATGCCTGAGGCCGGGAGTGGTCGGAACCTATGAATTCATTATAAAGGGTAGAAGGACGCGCGCACTCTAAATGTTTTTGGGCATAGATATGGCGATCCGAGGCGTTAAAGCCAAAGCACCATCAGCACATCGTCAATATAGTCATTGCCTATCTTGAGCGAATGAGGTTCGATTCCGTAGCTTTCAAATCCCAGGGCTTTGTATAGTTTTTGCGCCGGAAGATTAGCGGAAGCAACGAGCGTGATCTGCTCCAAACCGCTGAGTTCGCCCGCCCGGCGGATGATTTCTTTCATCAGCGCACTGCCGACGCCCTTGCCGCGTGATTCTGGCCTCACGTAGACTCCCCAAATATCGCCCTTGTGACGCTCCTTGTTATGCGTATAGCGGTAAAAACCCGCCGTGGCGGCGAGCTTGCCTTCTTCAAACATACCGATAACGAAATTGCTGGCGGCATCGTTCTTGCTCAGGCGTTCACGGGCTGTTGCAACTGCTATTTCGAGATGTTCCTCGGCCGAGTCGGCAAAAGACGCGGGATCATTGCTAAGGAGCCTCTGAACAAGCACTGATTTTAGGGCAGAACCGCGCAACTGAAGAAACGGTTCTCCTTGGGTTCGCGATGCTCATGAGGAAAGGATTGGTTGGGTTGGGGTCAAGTTCTTAGTTTGACCCCTGCCGGATGGGATGGAGACACTACGCCCGGCAGTACAACAACTTCTTACGGACCATGAATAGATTCACCAGAGCACAGGTGGCAAAGAGCCGGTTGGCGTTCTTCGCCAAACCTCGATAGCGCACCTTGGTAAACCCAAACTTCAGCTTCATCACCCCGAACACGTGCTCCACCTTGGAACGCACCGAGGATTTGGTGTGGTTCCGAGCCCGCTCCACTTCATCCACCCGGTCCTTATAACGATAGCGGCGATGCGTCCAGTCCTGGGCACGTGGCGCGCATTCGCGAATCACCTGCTTCTGCCCCAGATACGCCTGATCGCCCCATACCCGCGTCTCCTCTCCATGCAACAACTCCGGCAACACCCTACCATCGGCTACATGGGCCGCGGTTGCCACCGCCGTATGGATCAGCTTGTGCTTGCTGTCCACTCCCACATGGGCCTTCATCCCGAAGTACCACTGGTTCCCTTTCTTGGTCTGGTGCATTTCCGGATCGCGCTTCTGTTCGCGGTTCTTGGTCGAACTGGGCGCAGCTATAATGGTCGCGTCCACAATCGTGCCGCGCGTGATCCGCACTCCCTTGCTCTCCAGATGCAGGTTCACCGTTTCCAGCATCTCCCCACCCAACCGATGTTCCTCCAGAAGATGCCGGAACTTACACACCGTGGTCTCGTCCGGCACCGGCTCCCGCCCCAGATCAATCCCGGCAAAGTTGCGCATCACCACCGAGTCATACAGCGCTTCCTCCACTCCCGGGTCCGACAGATTGAACCACTGCTGCAGAAAATAAATGCGCAGCATCCGCTCCAAACCCACAGGCCGCCGTCCGTTTCCCGCCTTCGGGTAATACGGCTCGATCAGAGACTGCAACTTTGCCCACGGCACCACCTGTTCCATCTCTTCCAGAAACCATTCCCGACGCGTCTTCTTACCGTATCGCTCAAAACCGTTTGCCATCGCCAATGTCCTTTGCTTCATGATTCGCGGTACTCTGCTCCTATTCCGCAATGTACCTCGAATCCCTGTGGATAGCATAGAACTTATTCAGAGTCTCCCTAAGGGCTTCAAGGCGAAGCTGCCAGAAGGCTTCAGCATCATCGGCTGTGAGAAGGCGGAGGATCATGGTTCGAGCGAGAAATTCAACCCGGAATGTCAAACCAACAGAGTTCGGCTGGCACCTTTTCCGAAACGGTTTCTAACTGTGGAATTATGATATTTTTGTAACCATTTAAACTTGCGTACAACATCGCGATCCAACCGGTATCGAATAAGTCCTTCGGCTATGAGATCAGCATGTTTCCTAATAAATCGCGGATAATAAAACTCCGGGGTGTCCATCTCGCCTTCAATCAAGCGGAGATAATCTACAAAAAGTTTACCGTCCTCATCTTTGCGTAAAAGACCCATTACACCTTTGTACTCCTCTGCATAATCGTGAAC
>JBARNL010000122.1:0-3976 GCA_049802955.1 Candidatus Angelobacter sp. | reverse complement strand
CTGACTGGGAGAAAGCACTCCGCCTGTCTGAATTGAGAATCCCAGCACCGCGTTGTGCGCCGGGTCCGTCACGTAAAGAAAGCGGCCGGAATGTTCCACCGCAATTGAAGTGGGTGTGGCGCTCGCGCCCACTGCGGTTGGCAGTCCTGCCTGCGCAAGCGCTCCATTCCCGCCGATGCTAAACACCGCAATCGTGCCTTCAGTCGCATTCGCCACAAACAGGAAGTTGCCTGTGGGTGAAATTGCCACAGACGAAGGGTGCGAGGCCGGCACAATCGGGAATGGCGAGCCGTTAATCACTCCCAGGCTTCCCGTGCCCGGATCAACCGTGTATCCAACCACATTCCCGGCCGTCTGGTCCACCGCATACAGGAAAGGCGCTGTCGGCGACATGGCCAGGGAAACCGGTCCTTTATCGGTGGCAAAAATATTGGTGGGATTCACCGTGGAAACAATGCTGAGGCTTACCGGGACAGAAAGATTGCCATTGCCTGAGTTAATGTCCAGCTGGGTCACGTCATTGCCGGAAAAATCCGTTATATAAAGGAAGTCGCCGGAAGTGTGCGGAGCCAGCGCCGATGGATTCGATCCGACAGGAAAATTCGGCGTTCCCAAAGGCAGCAGTGATCCATCGGGCTGCAAGCGGAACTCAAAAGCTTCGTCGGTCCCCTGGCCCGCCACATACACAAACTGCTTGTGCCCGCTGGCGCATCCGCTCAAAAAGCCGGCCGCACACACCGCTAAAAACGCTATTCCGCCGTAAAAGGCCTTGAACCCGCCTGCCCTCATTGAATCTCCTAAGCCTGCAATTGAAAGAAAGTAAAGGATACATGAACCGGAAGGAAACACGCATCCCCGCGCGTTCTTCCCCTGGGCAGAACGGTCCTGCTTGCGATTCTTGCAGGTCTGGCCTGTGTTCCGATTCTTGCCTTTCTCCGCGGTGAGCTTCTGCTTTTCCCGATCCATCGATCACCGGATCACCAATCTCCCCCTACCCCTCCCTATCCATCCCAGATTGGCGTAGCTTTTAGCGACGTCATCCCAAGTCATCCCAGATTGGCGCGTACTTCAGGGTTTTGACTTCGATTGGCGTAGACTTCCGGGGCCAACGATGCTTGTGTAGCACAGCCTCCCTCGGTTGTGGTTCCTGCCTGCTCGGCGTCCTTAGTGTGAATCAGTGGTAAACCTCCCGGTTCTGATCCGCGCCCATCCGCATCCATCCGCGGTAAGCCTTGCTCTCTTTTCAGATCAGCGTATTCAGTGTTCATCAGTGGTAAGTTTTGTTCCCCGGTTTTCAGATCCGTCTCATCCGTGTTAATCCGTGGTGAGATTTTCTCCCCGGTTTTATCGGTATTGATCAGTGGTAAATTTTTTGCTTTCTTAATCCTTTTCAGCTTCTCCATCTGTCGGTTGTGCGCCTCCATCACGTCGTCCTCAAGCTCTATCTCCGTCACCATCTCTTCATCTGACTCCCCAAACGTGGTTTTGTCTGCGTTTGCCGCCGCTATCTGGATGGAATACAACAGCAGCCCGGCTTTCTTTTCTGTAATCTCGTCGTCAATCAGCGCCCGTTGCACCAGCATCACCGCCAACTGGATCGCATTCGCGTCCGTCAGCGCCGGAAGCCACAGGTTCTCCGCCCGCGCATGCCTCATCTGGTAATGGGCATAGCAATGTATATCGTTCTTCATCCGTGGAGACTTGCAGACTGTCCCGTCTTCGCGTATCCATACGCATCTCGGCGCAGCGTCGGCCTGGTGCAGGTTCTGGCGCAGATTGTAATAAATCTGCTGGTCCAGTTCCTCTTCGTCGGTAATCTCCTGGCTAACCTCCGGGTTCCGCTCCAGATGCTCCTTCAGCGCCCCATATGCCTGGCTCAGTTGCCGGCTCAGCCGCTCCGTTTCTTCCTGGATCTTCTGTTCATCCAGCTCTTTTTGTCTTTCTGATTCTTCATACTGCTCGTTGGTCAGCTTCTGTCCATCCACAATCCAGTAGCTCATGTCTGATACTCGTTTCTCCAGCGGTGAACTGGTAAAGTCGCAAAATTATGCTGCTCGGTTCCAATATCTTTGCTTCCTTTTCAATCCGTGCAAATTCAATCCGTGCAAATCAGTTGCGATCAGTGGCAAGGTTTTCCTTCGTGTTTTTTTGTGTCCTTTGTGGTTAAAAATCTTTCTTTTCCTGATTTCGACAAAACAACCCACTGTAGCCCATTTATTCGCTCGAAGCAATAGCGAAACAGTACGATGTGATAGCTGGAATCCGGCCATCTTGACAAAATCATCGCTACTCTCTGTATCGTTTCCGAACAGTAAGCTTCCGCCGTACAAACTCGTGTGGCACAGTCGCCCCGGCTGTGGGCCGTCTTATGCCTGGGCGACCCCTCAGATCGTGAAAATCAGTGTCGGCCGTAGGAGAAGAACGAGGCCAAGACAAGACGAAATAAGCGTTTGAAAAATCCGGATGGCTGGTCGGCAGGAAAAAACCCCTCCTGCCACAATGGGCAAGAGGGGCGCGTTTGGTTAGAGAAGATACAGAATTTTTAGTTCGTCTGCCTGAAGGCCCGCGATTCGCAAGCGAGTCGCTAGACGCTGATACTCAGTAGCGGGTCAGTTTTAACTGTCCCACTACTGTTGCGGCGGCTTCTGGGCCGGCTGGTCAGTGGTGCTGGGCTGAGAAGCAGGCTGCGTTGCCGGAGCCGACTGTTGAACTGACTGAGTTGCAGGCTGGCTGGCCGGAGTTGCGGTGACGCCGCTGCTGGTCGCGGGAGCAGAGCTGTTGCTGGCGTTCAGGTCAGCCAAGCCGTTCTTTAACAGGCTGATCTCAACTTTGCCACCCTTCTGGCGATGGATCTTGCCGTCTTCTGCCTGGACGGGAGCGTTGCCCATGCCAACCGTATAGATGCGATAGACAGGAATCTCATGGTTCAGGACGAGATAACGGACGACCATCTGCGCCATTTCACGGGAATTTTCAATGGCCGTGGTGCCGTTGCCGGGCGAGAAGCCCTGCACTTCAACAATGTAGCCCTTCTGGTTCTTGAGCGAGGTAGCCATCTGGTCGAGCGCGTCTTTGGCGTTCTTGCTCAGGGCGCTCTGTCCGGCGCGGAAGCGGATTTCAGCCTGCGTGATGGGCTGGTATTGATCGATCTTGCTGACCGTATCTTCAACAGTAGCAATGCGAGCATGCGCCTGCTGCGCCGTCTGCTGCGCCTGGTTAGCGCGATTGCCCGCGTCCAGCGCGTGCGTGTCGGCTTCATTGGCCTTGCTCATCGCGTTGCGAATGCCTTCGGTGGCGCGAGCGTCAACGTCGGCGATCATCTTGGCGTTCTTGGCGGTGAGTTCGTCGAGCTCATTCACGCGGCCGCGAACGGGGTCCAGCTGCCGGTTAACATATTTTTTGCGAGCAAAGGGATTCAAATGTCCCCAAAAGCCCTCTTTGCGCGTGTAGGTCAACGGATCTTTGCCGGTCGCGGTCTGATCGTTGCTCTGGGCCTGGCTCTGCTGCGCCTGCGGTTGATCTTGTGTGGTCTGTTGATTCTGCTGTGCCACCGCTGGGATTGCCATGGCGGCGACTAGCGATAACGACAATAGATAATTCTTCATTGGGGTAAAATCCTCCGAACCGGGGTCGTTCGAGCATCGGGGCCAACGCTTTGTGACAGGGTTTTCCAGCTCACCCCCGATTGCGCATAACGTCACGTTCTCTACCATTGCATTGCAATTGCCAAACTCCTCATTCCAAAGCCTGCAATGCGATCCTTTATTTTCAATGTTTTACGGCTTACACCTTAGCCCTGGCTAGTACCCGGCTAAGGCCGACCGCGTAAATATTGCCCTACGGTACACGGCCAAACTGCATGGTATGAAAATGGGCGGCAATATCCCGGAAGGCACAACTATTCAGGGGGTAGCAGCGCTCAAAAACTTAGGTAGCGCTCAAACTTCGCGGTGAGATCAACCTGCGGACAACTACT
>JBARNL010000121.1:0-2990 GCA_049802955.1 Candidatus Angelobacter sp. | reverse complement strand
GAAAGACTCATACGCCATCGGCCACAAAGCCGCCGGAACGCTCACGGCGGAGAACCTTGTGACTACGGTAAAGATCCCGATGATGAGCCCCAACCCAATCTCAAAGTTGTTTGTAGCGACCTTTGGGGTAGCTCACGGATTTGATCACTATGGCCAGATGGTGGAATACCTGCGCATGAACGGCATCATTCCGCCGGCCAGCCGCGGTAACCAATAACTTTCGGGAACTCTAACCACAAAGGGCACAAAGTAACACGAAGTTCGGTGTGTTCTATTCCTCCGAGCTCCGTGTTCCGCAGCCTGCCCTGAGGGATCCTGAGCTTGCGAAAGGGGAATCGAATGGGTGTCCTTTGTGGTTTCAGCTTTTGGCGCGACGGCGGAGCGCGTGATATCTTTCTCCGTCGCGTGAATCGCATATGTATAAGGAGAGTTTCAAGATGAAACACATGAGGATGTTTTGCTTGCTCGCAATTCTAAGTTTATCTATCGGCGCATTTGCGCAAGGCGGAGCCAAGCCAGCCGCGCCAGCCGCTTCACCTGCGCCGCAAGCTTCGCCGGCGCCTCCAGCCACTTTTGCTTCGTTGGTTGACCGCCAGGTAAGCCAATACGAAAAGAACGTGGTGGAAGCCGCGGAAGCCATGCCGGCAGATAAGTTCGACTTCACTCCCGCCAGCCTGAATATTCCTGGCGCCGCATACAAAGATGTCCGCACCTTCGCGCAATTGGTTAAGCACACCGCAGCGGCAAATTATCGTTTGTGGACGAATGTGACCGGCGAGAAGATGCCGGAGAACATCAAAGGCACCAACGGTCCTGACGAGTTGAAAACCAAGGAACAGATTATGCAGTTCCTCAAGGATTCATTTGCAGTGGGCCATCGCGCTGCCAAGACCCTCACTGCGGAGAACGCGTTGGAGCAGGTCCCCTTCTTCCGCGGCACCCAGGCTAGATTGTTCGTTGCTTCAGGCGCGGTCATCCACGCCGCCGACGAATACGGCCAGATGATCGAATACCTCCGCATGAACGGCATTGTTCCGCCGGCTAGCCGGGGACAGTAGTTAAATCTCTCAACCACAAGGGCGCGAAGGAACACGGAGGCGGATAAGCTCCGTGTTTCTTTTTGCTCGTCCGGCGTATGACAGTCGCATAGCTCCCTTAGCAATTCCCAATCCTCTGCAACCACTTTTCTGTTAACCATTCCGATACTTAGACCTTTCTGATTAAGCGAATAAGCTGTTACTCTCAAGGTGCTCTGGAGTTGCGCCGCTCTAGAAATTTGGCCGACTCTTTTTTTACTAGCAGGCCTCCGCTGCTCGCTTCCCAGGTCCTGGCCGAACTGGGTCCCGTGTTAACGGGTGAGCGAGACCTTTCCCAGACCGCCAATGGCGCGCTGGAAGTGGTGATGGCGGCAATACGCGCCGGCTCAGGCGCGCTGTTTCGCTTTCAGGAAAAACCGGCCATGCTGGCGTCCATCGCGGCGCAGGGCTTTGTCGTATTTCCCCAGACCGCCGTCTTCCCGCTGCTTTCCAAGCATGTCCATGCCTTAACGAACGTCACCGGACCACAAAGAATTTCACGCGAGCGCTGTGACACCTTTTTGAGTTCCACGGGAAATATTTCCAGCGTGTGGTTCAGGTGCATTGCGCCGTTGAAAGTCCATGGCAAGCTGATTGGCGCGCTGCTGCTGGGCGAACGCGAAGCCGGAGCGGAGTACACGCCTGAAGTCCTGAAACTCATTGGCGATCTGGCCCCGTTTATCGCGCTGGCCATGTACAACCACCAGTTGATGATGTCGCTGGAAGAGCGTACAGCCGACAACCTGAAGCTGGTCGCCTCTGTCCACTCCTTCTGGGACGATGCATTAGCAGCGTTTGCCGCCACTATCGACGTAAAAGCCGTACAGATGCATGGCCACTCATTACGGGTGGGCCGCTATGCGGCGGGCATTGCGGAATCACTGGGCATGAGCGCCGCCGAAGCCGGCGAGATGCGCGCCGCCGGTTACCTGCACAACATCGGCATGGTGACCGTGGATAAGCACCTGCTCAGCAAACCCGGCGCGCTGGAGCCCGGCGAATTCCAGGAGATGGCCGACCATACCGTGCAGGGCCATCGCATTGTTTCCACCGTGCAATTCCCGTGGCCCAAAATTCCCGAAGTGGTGCGCTCGCACCATGAACGCGCCGATGGCTCCGGCTATCCTGATCGCCTGCATAATGACGAAGTTTCATTGCCGGTAAAGATTGTGGCCGTGGCGGACACGTTTGACGCCATGTTGAGCGAGCGTCCTTATCGAAAAAAACTGGCGTTGGGTGAAGCTGCCGCGCAATTGAGCTGGCTGGCGCCCGCCAAGCTCGATGGCGAAGTTGTTCATGCATTGCTGGTGCAGTTGCGCCGTGACGCCGTGAGCCATGTTTCGCCGCCGCGCCCATGGTCGTCGTCCAGTGAAACGCGTACGCGGAAAATGTTCCTTGATCCCAGTGTTGCCTGCAACATCTCGCCGCCGGATATCGATCACATGGTTTCCGAACTGAACCGTCGCATGACCCGCGGAAGAGTGACGCTGTCGTAGGGAGTAAAAGCCTTTACCACTAAGGTCACGAAGGAACACAAAGGAAGGCAAGCTATTCCTTCAAGTTTGTGCAGTCCTGCATTCTTCTCGCACCAGGCAATTTCCCGAAAAATAACCAGATCCTCTGTGTTCCTTTGTGTCCTTTGTGGTTAAAGGTTTTTTCCACAACTTTTGCCTAACCTAGGGTTAGTATTCCTGATTAATTAGTATTCCTGATTAAGAAGAGTTTCTGGAGTGTCTATGCCAGCTGTGCGCAAGCAGTTGATTCTGCTGGGCCTCATTGTTCTAGTCTCGACGGCGGTGCTGGTTGCCGGTGACAAGAAATCCAAAGCAAAGCACGCGGATTCCACCTCTTCCGCCGCGCCCGTGCAGATGGACGACGCCAAGCGCATTGTCCATGCGCTGAACCGCTTTACCT
>JBARNL010000120.1:0-4490 GCA_049802955.1 Candidatus Angelobacter sp. | reverse complement strand
TCAAACCCATTGAGTTCGGCAACGGTCGACGATTGAACACCGAATCTGAAAAGCTCTTCATCTTTGTTAAGCTTTTGGGCCGTACGAAAGCCCAGTTCGATTGTTCGCTGCAGTGGTGTGAGCTGTTCCGTCATTGCCAGCATTCGTTCGAATCGATCCGGCGAAAGATATTCGAGAAGACTCTGATGTCTTGCGGTTTCACTTAGATAAGTAGGAAGGAACTTTAGGGCCACCACGCTTTCTGGCTGACTTAGTAAGGAATCGACAACTCTGTCAACGACCACGCGACTCTCACGACTAAGCTGCTGGGCTGCATATGTCCTAAAAGCGTCACTGACGAATTGGACGGGAGCCGTTGAGTTAGCAGGTATAGTCACAAAACTCAGCTCTTTTAGCGAAGCGGTTATGTCATGTTGGGGATGCCGAAACAGCACTTCCAAATCTGCGAGCGAATGAGAGTTTTTGTCGTGAGCCAAAAAAGCAACTATTTCTATCTGTAGACTGTTACTTCTATCGACCGTTTTCCACTCCAAATCAAAAAGCTGAGGCAAAGAAGTAGGTAGGTCAGTGGCCAATTCTTCAGGTTTAGCACCACTTTTTAACAAGCGCTGTATCGTTGCGAAGTATCCTGGCAAGCCCTTACACACGCTATAGATGTCATCTATGAAAGTTTGTGATACTTCTGTTCCGAACAATGCACGTGCCTCATCTCTCGAAAAAGGAGGCACCTGAAATGTTTTCCAGACCATGTGTGCGAGGGGCTTTAGACCAGCCAATTCCTCGCTTTTTCCAGAAAAAATGAACTTGAACTGTGGATATCCAAACGGAATCAATTCAAGAATTGCGTCTCTAGAGAAACGCCTTTCCGCGGGGATCGCTGTTAGGCCGTCTACTACGAAGACGATCTTCTTTGATGTCCGACCAGAAAAGCGCATCAACTCATAAACGCTCCTCCGAAGTAGAGCAGTGCCCATGGCCTCCCGCGAAGGTATTTCCTTACTGGAGACGATCCAATTCATTTGGTTTATCAAGTCACTGGTCAAAATTTCCGGATCACTGGTATACCAACTCGTCGGTCTTATAAAAACTGAGACCGTATGCTCAGAATTTCTTCTGGCGAATTGCGCAAGCAGTGTCGTCTTGCCAACGCCTTCTTCCCCTTCGAGAATGATCATTTGGAGATCGCCATTAAGCATTGTCTCTAATGCAACCAAAAGATTTTCCCTCGCAATGGTTGGCTGTGGCATTTCGGGAAAGGATGTACAGATGGTTGCTGCAGTGAGCACCTGCGGAGTCGTCATATTTGCCCCCTAGACAGTGATTAGGAAGATATTAGCACCGAAGACTAGACCACCCCTTCGGGTTCTTTAACTCGCCATGACTGGGTGAGAGATAACCACCTTTTTCCGGTTTTCTGTTTAACTTATAAGACCTCAGGTTGCCCCGTTTCTCCGCGGTTTTTGCGAAGGGTGGAAACTCGAGAATCGGCAATTAGGGCATGGAAATTAGAACTTAGATAATCTCCTGCGACTTGACAACGTCTGATAACTTTTAAAATTTTCAAAACCTATTGACTCTGATTTTGCTTTCGCCTATTATGCGTCATGGTTCTCGCCGGGAGCGGCAGCGGCGAACCATCGCGGGCAGGCGCAAGAAAACAAGCCTGTTAGCGATTGAGGGTATCCCAAACGGAGGCGGGAAGCCCAAAAGGCCTGCAACCACGCGATCATAGCCGGCCCACCGTTTGGGTCACAGATTGTGTCGAGACACAAAAAATCGGGTAATCGCCGTGATCGCGCGTAATCGCCGTCATCGGAGAATCCAGCCCGAAAGCTGTACCTCTTAAATTCTAAAAATTATGAGCAAGATTGAAGCTGTTAGCTAGCAAGAGCTTTGGCTCTTGGCCTTTGGCTATTGGCTTTTGGTTAAACCAAGGTCAAAAGCCCCAGCCGAGGGCGGCTGCGCTCCACGATTCAATCACGATTCGTCACAGACAGGAGTGTCTGTGCCACAAAATCGGCTCTTGGCTATTGGTTATTGGCTAAAAGAAAAGGCAAAAGCCACAGCCAAGGGCGGCTGCGGTCCACAAACATGTTTCTACCGAGATAAACGGAGATGAGGCGATGAGCAAAGAAGAAATATTGACGGCGATCAAGGGGCTGGCGGAAAAGCTGGGGCACGTACCGAGCCTGGATGAGTTAAAAACGATGACGCCGGTGGGACGAAGAACGGTGCGCAGGCTATTTAAGACTTACACCAACGCCTTGCGTGAGTGTGGAATGAAGTCGCGGGCAAGCAGTGAGCGGATTTGGATGTCGCAACTGTTCGATGACTGGGCCAAGGTAGCGCAGCAACTCAAAAGGCTACCCACGGCTGTGGAATACGACCAATGGGGAGCTTACAGCATAAAACCACTGCAAAAGAGATGCGGCAGCTGGGGGCGGGTGCCGCACATGATGATGCGGTACGCGCAGGCACATGGCCTGGAGCAGCAGTGGCCGGATGTGATGGCCCTGGCGAGGGCAGAAATGGAGCTTGACTGGCCGGCCGTGGAGAGTCTATGGCCAGCGCCTGGGGGGCCGGGTTGGGGTGTTTTAACGAACCGTCCGGTGTATGGGACGCCGATGAGTTTGTGTCCGCTGGCGCATGCGCCGACAAACGAATTGGGTGTGGTGTTTCTGTTTGGCGCGATGGTGCGCGACCTGGGCTTTGTGGTAACGCTGCTGCAAGCGGAGTTTCCTGACTGCGAAGCGTTGCGCAGGATGACGCCGGAGAAATGGCAGCGACTAAGAATCGAGTTTGAATTTGAAAGCCGTAACTTCATGACACACGGACATGATGTGAACGGATGCGACATGATTATCTGCTGGAAACATAATTGGCCGGAGTGCCCGCTGGAAGTGATTGAGCTGAGCAAACTGGTGGGAAAATTTCTGCCGCAGATGAACGGATGATTGAAATCGCCGAGATCGCCGACATCGCGGGTTATCGCCGGAATCGGAAAGGCAAAAACTTACCACTGATTTACACGGATGACACTGATCGGAAAAAGCTTAACCACAAAGGACTGGAAGGAACACAAAGGAGAATCAAAACATCGCCGGAATCGGAAAGGCAAAAACTTACCACGGATTTACACGGATGACACTGATCGGAGAAAAACAAACCTTTTAGCATGGATTGCTGGATTCAATCGTTTGACGGACTGAACAGCCATTCAATAGACTTTACGCGGTCCTGAAATCTGCGCAGATGGCGCTTTAAAACGCTGTGATTGAGGCGCGAGTCAGTTAAATTGGACGGCGCAAGATATTTATAGCAAGTGACAAATTAAAAACCGAAGAACCGAAACTCAAAAGATCGAAAAACTCAGGATCAAAAGCCCGAGATCGAAAACCGAAATCGCAAACTCGAGATCGAAAAATGCGAAATCAGAATAAGAGAGAATCCCATGAGCGATCTGGTGCAACTTTCAAAAGACAACGACATTGCCATTATTATGATCAACAATCCGCCGGTCAACGCGCTGAGCCCGGGAGTGCCGGAAGGCATTTCTGAAGCGATTGAGCAGATTGACAAAGACCCGACGGTGAAAGCGGCGGTGCTGATTGGCGCAGGCAAAACGTTTGTGGCCGGCGCGGACATTAAAGAGTTTGGCAAGATGACGAGTGGCAAGACGCGCGGCGGAGTGCCGTTTGTGCCGCTGCTGGGCCGCATTGAAGATTGCAGCAAGCCGGTGGTGATGGCGATCCATGGCACGGCCTTTGGCGGCGGGCTGGAACTGGCGATGGCGGGGCATTATCGTGTGGCGGCGCCGACGGCGCAGGTGGGGCAGCCGGAAGTGAAGCTTGGCATTATCCCCGGCGCAGCGGGAACGCAACGTTTGCCGCGGCTGGCAGGCGTGGCAAAAGCCGTGGAGATGTGTGCCGGCGGCGATCCGGTGAAAGCGAAAGAAGCATTGGCGCTGGGCATTGTGGACAAGCTGATTGATGGCGACTTGCTGACCGGCGCGGTTGCGTTTGCCCGCGAGATTGCCGGCAAGCCTGCTCGCAAGACTCGTGAACGCAATGAGAAGCTGGGATCGGCGGAGCAGAATGCGCCTATCTTTGCCGCGGCGCGCGAGGCTGCGCGGAAAAAAGCGCGTGGGCTGATGGCTCCGTTGGCAGCGATTGATGCGGTTGAAGCCGCGACCAAGCTGCCGTTCGACCAGGGCGTGGAAGCCGAGCGCAAACTGTTTATGGAGTGCCTGTTCTCTGACCAGTCAAAGGCGATGATTCATGTCTTCTTTGGCGAGCGCGAAGTGGCGAAGATTCCCGACGTCCCGAAAGAGACGCCGACGATTCCGGTGAATACAGCGGCGGTGATCGGCGCGGGCACCATGGGCGGCGGCATTGCTATGAACTTCGCCAATGCCGGTATCCCGGTGCTGCTGAAAGAGACCGACCAAGCTGCGCTGGACCGCGGCATGAATACCATCCGCAAAAATTACG
>JBARNL010000119.1:0-1992 GCA_049802955.1 Candidatus Angelobacter sp. | reverse complement strand
CTGCTCGACAGATGGCTTTGTCGATCCGTATAGCGTGATGAACGGCTTTATGGCCTCGGCCATTGAGCATGGCGCGGCTCTCTGGAAGAAGACCGAGGTCACCGGTATCACCAAAGATCAGCAAGGCGCATTCCGGGTGGAAACGACGCGCGGCCTGGTTTCAACCCGTACTGTGGTGAATGCCGCGGGAGCATGGTCGGCGCAAATCGCAAAGTTGGTTGGCATCAACCTTCCCGTCGAACCGCTTCGCCGCATGCTTGTACCGTCAGAACCTTTTTCCGATTTTCCTCATTCCTCGCCCATGGTCATCGACATGAGCACGGGCTTTCATTTCCGCCCGGAAGGCCGCGGGTTTCTGCTGGCTTGGAACGATCCTGAAGAAACGCCCGGGTACAAGACCGATTTTGAACCCTCATTCATTGAGAAAATCCTGATGCACGCCGCCGACCGAGTTCCGGCCTTTGAGAATCTTCCCGTAAATCCCAAGCGCGCCTGGGCTGGACTGTATGAGATGACGCCCGATCACCATTGCATCCTTGGCCCGGTCGCCAGCGTACCCGGTTTCTTTCTGGCCAACGGCTTCAGCGGACACGGAGTAATGCACTCACCTGCCACGGGCAAGATTCTGGCTGACTTAATTTTGCAGGAAAAAACGAATGTAGTGGATGATGTTTCTGTTTTGAGCTTTGAACGCTTTGCACGGGGCGAACTGCTGCATGAAACTGCTGTGCTGTAATAGCTTGCCGCTGCAGATGGAGCGGCAGAATTGCAGATTTCGTTGATGGCCGCAGATCATAAAGACTTTAGCCGCGAATCAACGCGAAATACGCGAATCATATTTCAGGTTTTGATTCGTGTTTATTCGCGAAATTCGCGGCTACATTCTTTATGATGTGTTTTGCTGACAAGCTGAATACTATTGATGCGCCGGATTGACCACTTGAAACGAATCGATGATCCGGTTCACATCGGCAGGGCGCTTTCCCTTGTATCCAGCGCTGATGATGTAAAAGATTTTGTCGCCACACTGGAAGCGATGCAGGCTGCGCTCATTGGATTGGCCGGTTTCGTACTCCAGACCGCGCAAACCGGCCAGATCTACCTGTTTAAGTGTTCCCCGAATCACCGGCTCCCGCGGATCTTTGTTGTTATCTGCCTTGTCCCACAGATCAGCCAGTGTGGTTTCACAATCCATTAGCTTGTGGACCGCGCGTAAATTAAAAATTGTTCCGTCTTGCAGCCGCACGGTATAGACATGGATGTGCCTATCGCCGCCATCGTTCCGGGGCGTGACCGGGGCAGGCAGGGTAATGGCGAATCCATCGTCCGGGAAGACATATGGCCGCCACTGCGCTGTTTGTTGTTTGGTTCGCGCGTGCTTTTGCGCCAGGCTTTTTTGCGCCAGCGGCGCGCCAACCAGCATTACACCAAGGATTGTGAGGACAATCGTTTTCATAGGCTAGCAACATCTTACCAGCCTGAGCAGCCCAACTCTCTGACCGTTAGGCCTTCTTCGCCAATGCACTGTCGAGTTTCCTCATCGCATCCAGTAATGCGTCCAGCCCGGAAAAGCGCTTCGCTTCAACCTCAAGCTCTGAAGCCAGGTGATTGCTCATACGTGTAATGCAGTGAATGCGCTCCTCGGTAATCATGGTGGAAATCTCGCGGCTGTCGCCATCAAGCCACTTCTCCACCTGCCAGCCGGTTTTGCGGGCGCTATCCACGGCATAGCGGAACTCGCTCAAAACGCGACGGTCTACCATCCCTGCGCTCAACAACTGTTCCAGCCGGTGCAGTTCGCCGGTAATGCGGGCCACCTGGTTGGTTACTTGTTTGGTAAAAGCCTGATTGGCTTCCTGTATCGCTGTTTCTCTGATTGCTGCATCCGTCATGATTTCTACTCTCCGGAAGGCCATGTACCTTGTTTCTGTAGAGTAGTACAACTTCCGGATTCCGCGTTAGTGACAAAGGTAACCAAGGTAGCCAATTTTT
>JBARNL010000118.1:0-2459 GCA_049802955.1 Candidatus Angelobacter sp. | reverse complement strand
TACTGGCGCGGCCCTGGCCGTTTTCTTATGTGGAGCTGGATGTGGCGCGAGCGCTAAACTCGAAAGCAGGAGAAGGCAGATCAGCGAAGCTTTTAAGTTCATTCTCTGGCGATTTTATCAGCCAGTTGGTTCGCCTCACGCCATTCAGTGTAACGATCTGAAACCATCACATGGAAGCACGCCTGACGGCGCTCTTCCGCAGCTTCCACCAGTCCCTGGTCCCGCATATTCTTGAGATATTCTTCAATCCATGCGTGCTGGACGCGCGTCAATCCGCGCTTGGCTAAATCGAAAGTGATACCGGCGAGATGGGATGAAGCATGCTCGCCCACTTCCGGGGCCGCATTGCCATTGTGGCGGCGCAGCTTCTGCTGCTGTTCCATGGTACGCACCGCGGAAGTTACCTGCAGCGGCGTGCGAAACTCTTTGTAATACGCTTCGCTCATGTCCTGGAGAAACTGGTTGCACCACGGACGGCAATATTTCTTGTCAGCCTGCAAAGACGGATTCACGTGCAGTGCCCGGGTTTCCTCGATCGGCACCAATTCCTGCGTGCGTTCAAGTTCAAGCAGCTGTTCATTGTCCGCGATGCGCGGCAGCTGCAAGCGGTCAATTTCTTCGTTCTGGCGGACCATGGAATCCATGGAGCCTTTCAGAACGGGGTTCCACGCCACGCGGCGGATGTGGCCGCGGTGGTGCCGATAACGCGTGGTATAGCGGCTGGCGGCCGAAGCCGGCACTGTGGCAGCTAGCGCCATCAGGAAAATCGACGAAGTGATTAAAATCTTCTTAGCGCTCATCGGGTCCTGTTTCGGTGCAGATGTCAGACACATACAACATCGGCATTAGATGGCAAATTTTAAACCAGAGCTGCCGCATCTGTACCCAGCTATTTACCTGAATTTTCATAAATTTACGGAACCCTGGGCCATTTGCAAGCAGAGACTTTCGTAATCAACAGGTTAGGGTGTCCGACAAAATTTGTTAGTTTTTAGCTCTGTTCGCCTAAATTTTTTTTGGCCGTCCGAGATTGCTCTCGAAATCGGCCCAAATCTCGTCTCTCTTTGAGACAAATCCTCTCTTGGGCAAGCTTGCGAAGTAGTAATTGAACGTCGTGTGCCACTCTAATTTCGCCTGGAGCATGATTCAATCTGATGGTGATGAAAGCTGGACCGCATGCATTGGAATCTGCTTTCCCGCATCGCTATTTTCCTCCTCGCGCGAACGCGGTCTTTGTCTCGCAGCACTCGTTCATCTTCCGCCGGCACGTGGCAGGTACCTGGTTTGTCATAAGTTGACCTTCAACTAAAGTTACTTGGTCCAGGGCGATTGATTAGAGTACGCTTAGCTCAAATTTCAGTTTCTTAAAGGTCCCAGGATGAAACGAAAGTTCGCGTCGTTGTGCTTATTTCTTGTCAGCGCATTCGCGTCAGGCCAGACTTCAGTGCCCGCCGCCGATTGTGCGTCACTCACGCATCAGGCCCTGGAGTTGAGCGGGTTCGATCTGACCATTGATTATTTGACGGCTTCCATGGTCTCTGATGAATTCGCGCAGAAGATCGGTGGCAGCACCCAGGCTGATTTTACTGCGGCTTTAAAGCCGGCGCTGCAGAAGGAGTTTAGCGGGGAGCTGCTACGCCGGGAAATGCAAAGGCGGATGGTTGCGCATTGCAATCCCGAACAAATGAATCAGACAGTGCAAAGGCTGCAAAGTCCATTCATCAGTCGCATGCTTGCCCTGGAAGCGGCTACCAACACATCTGAAGGCCAGGAAAAGCTCAAAAGATACATCAACATAGCGAATACCGTGCCGCCGACTGACGAGCGCATGGACGCGATTGAAACGCTCGATGCAAGTGCTGGAACGAGCGAATTCGTTACTGACTTCGAGCTCGCTATGCTTCGCGGCTTTATGACCGGTGCGGGAGCGCCGCCGGCAGTAATGGAGCAGATTCAGACGCGTCGCAATGAGATCAAGGCAAAAAGACAAAATTACGTTCAGCTCGGCATGAACGTGACCTACCATGGCGTGACGCGTCCGGAACTCGCGCAATATGCCAGGGAATTGTCTGCCCAGCCGTTGAAGGGGTTTTATTTCCAGGTGAGGAAGACCTTTGTTGAGATAGTGGAAGAGCAGTCGCGGGCCATGGGCCGTGACTTGAAAAAAGCTTTGGGACCGCCAGCCAGCTAGCCGCGGAAGAAATCTTTGATCGCCTGCTTCATTACCTCGCGGCCTGTGTCCGCAATGGCCTTGGTGAGCGGAATGTCTTTGGGGCAGACCTCGACGCAGTTCTGAGCGAAGCCGCATTCCTGAATGCCGCCATCACCCATCAAGGCCTGAAGGCGTTCATGCTTCAGTGCCTTGCCGGTGGGATGCTGGTTGAACAACCGGACCTGCGCGATGGTGGCTGCGCCAACAAAGCCGGTGCTCTCATTGAATTGCGGGCAGGCTTCCATGC
>JBARNL010000117.1:0-2750 GCA_049802955.1 Candidatus Angelobacter sp. | reverse complement strand
CGCCTTGAAGTTCATTACTCCCTGCTCGCTCGCGCCGGTCCGGCTGCGGGACCGGAACGAGCGCGGATCGCGCACCGAAGCGACGAAACGCTGATGTCCCACAACAACGTTCGTCTCTGTCCCCACGATTTCCTGCTTCACTTCATAGGACTTGCCATCCAGCAAGAGGGAAAGAACGCCATTCTGACCATAGACAACGTCTACAGGCAGCTCGCGGCCGTCCAGCATACACTTCCAACGCTCGCCAGCCTGAGTCAGCTCAACGCGATAGGTTTTGTCCGCAAGCGTGACCTCATAAATCATTCGCCGCCCACTCCTTCTCCACGCCCGGTGCGCTTCCATAGCGACGAGGCGGCCTGCCTTTGAGCGCTGGTGCCGGAAATGCCATTCTGTCCATTGTTTGATTTTGCGGTAGCGGCAAACAGGGCAGCGGAAACGGCTGCAATTTCAGCCAGGCCGTCCTTGCCGACTGCAGGGGCTGCGGTGGCCAGCAGACGGTCGAGGAATCCGGTGTCGATGCGAGCGCCGACGAAGTCAGGATGATCAAGAATGCGCCGGAACAGCGGCAGGTTGGTCTTGATTCCGCCAACAAAGTATTCGTCCAGCGCGCGCCTCATGCGGGCAATGGCGGCCGGCCGGTCGGGAGCGTACGCGATCAGCTTGGACAGCATAGGGTCATAATCCAGCGGCACGGTCCAACCTTCATAAACACCGCTGTCCTCCCGCACGCCGGGACCGGAAGGCAGGAAGAGCTTGGTGAGCTTGCCGGGTGACGGAAAAAAATTGTTGTCCGGGTCCTCCGCATAAATCCGGCATTCAATAGCGTGCCCTCGAAGTTGAACGTCTTCCTGGCAGAAGGGCAGTTTTTCTCCGCTGGCAATCTGCAATTGCAGGTGAACAAGATCCAACCCGGTCACCAGTTCGGTGACTGGATGCTCCACCTGGAGGCGCGTGTTCATTTCAAGGAAATAAAAATTGCGATCGGCATCAACCAGGAATTCCACGGTGCCGGCATTGGTGTATCCTGCCGACTTTGTTGCCTGTACGGCAACCGCGCCCATACGCCGCCGCATATCTTCATCCACAATGGCAGAGGGCGCTTCTTCAATTACCTTCTGATGACGGCGCTGCACGGAGCACTCACGCTCGCCCAGATAAACTACGTTGCCGTGTTCGTCGCCAAGCACCTGGATCTCAATATGGCGCGGGTTCGCAATAAATTTTTCAATATAGATTTCGCCGTCATTGAAGGAGCGCAGCGCTTCGCTTTGCGCAGTTTCAAAACTCGATTTTAGATCGGCGGGGTTGCTCACCAGGCGCATTCCCTTGCCGCCGCCCCCAGCGGCAGCCTTGATCATCACAGGGAAGCCGATCTGTACCGCCATCGCTTCTGCTTCAGCAATGGAGAGGCCGCGCACAGACCCGGGGACCATGGGAACGCCTGCGGCTTGCATCGCGGTGCGTGCACGCGTCTTTGAGCCCATCAACTCCATGGCTGAGGGCGGCGGACCGATGAATTTGATTCCCGCCTCAGCGCAGGCACGGGCAAATTGGGCGTTCTCAGATAAGAATCCGTAGCCGGGATGGATAGCTTCAGCCCCGCATTTGCGGGCTATCTCCAGAATTTTGACGATATTCAGGTAGGATTCGCGTGCCGGGGCTGGCCCAAGCAAATAGGCTTCATCGGCTTTGGATACATGCAAGGCGGAGCGGTCAACATCGGAAAACACCGCGACCGAGGCGATACCCATCTCGCGGCAGGCGCGAATGACGCGCACCGCGATTTCACCACGATTGGCAATGAGGACTTTGGTGAACATAGCGGAAACCCTGATTGTAGAACAGCTATTAGCTGCTAGCCACCAGCTCCGAGCGTCATTCTGAGCGCCCCGGCACAGAGTGGATGAAACTGAAAACGTAAGCCGTCTCCCGATTTCGGCTGAGTAAGCTCGCGCATTCAGGTTGAAGGGACGGCGCTTTAATTGAGTCAACTGCCTTGCCGTAGACAAGTCCAGCGGTTCAAAAAAAAGGCCACAAGCTAATAGCTCACAGCTAGCAGCTATTCAATAAAAAGCCCCTCCCGCGAAGGAGGGGCGCTCAATGAAAATCGATTATTTTGATTTCGGCTGGTCAAGCACGATTCCGCCGCTGGTTTTCTTTGCTGCTTCTTCGGCTTTTTTCTTGCGCGCGGCCATGGCTTTGTCGCTCCACTCGTTGGCCGTCTTTACGTCCTCGGCCCGGGCCTGTGCATCGTCGCAAGTCATGTCATTGGCTTTCCGCCGATAGAGCAGGTTCATGTAAGCCATTGCGTCGTCATAGTCCTGGCGCTTGTCGATGGCGGTTTGGAGCATTTTCATGCCTTCATCCACTGCCGCGCCGTCTTTTGCTTTCATCTCATCGCAGAGCTTCTGGCTGCCCTTGCCTTTCAGCTCATCATCAACCTTCAGGCCCTCTTTCGATTTCAGCTCCGCGGCATCTTTATACGTTGCAGACCAGTCAATTACGCCTACAGAGTAGTAAGTCTCGGGATCGTTCGGATCAGCTTCAATCGCTTTCTTGTAATACTCGCGGGCCTCATCAAACTTTTTCTGCTGCATGTAAAGGAAGGCAATACCCTTGAGGCTAGTGACGTTATGCGGATCGTTGGCCAGCACCTGCTTGTACTCGTCGATGGCGAGCTGCGCATTGCGCAGGTTTTCCGGCGTTTCTACTCCAGGCACGTACTGCTGCGCATACGCGGTGGCCAGATA
>JBARNL010000116.1:0-3859 GCA_049802955.1 Candidatus Angelobacter sp. | reverse complement strand
GATCGGGTGATCGGGTGATCCGGTCATCGGGTGATCGGAAACCCTCCCCACTTTGTGTTTGCCCGAATGTTCATCGTGCTTCCGACCTTCGTCATCCCACCCTTTCCACAAAGGACCCGGAAAGAATAGGGCACCCACCACATCAGTCTGGTGCGCAGCCGAGGGCGGCTGCGGTCCACGACTTTCGTTGGAACTCACGCCCGCTTTTTCGTCGGAGCGCAGCACCCATTTCAATATCCGATGGATGATCAGATCGGGATAGCGACGGATGGGCGAGGTGAAGTGCGTATAGGCGGGCGCGGCCAGGGCGAAGTGGCCTTCATTCACTTCAGAATAGCGCGCCTGTTTGAGCGAGCGCAGCATCAGGAAAGAAAGCACGCGCTCTTCCGGCTTGCCCGCGATCTTCTGCACCAGCTTCTGGTACATGCGCGGCGTGATATGGATTTCTTCCGGCAGTTCGATGGTGGGGGCGCGGCGGCCGGATTCGCGGTAGTGGCGCTTATCGCCTCGGGTTTGCAAGCGCTTGATGGGCAACGCGCCCACGCCCAGCGAATAGCCAAAGCTGGCGGCAAGGGTTTCAAAGTCATAGATGCGCTTGGCGTCCGGCTTTTCATGGATGCGATACAGGCTGGGCACGCCACGCTGTTCCAGATGCGAAGCCACGGTTTCATTGGCGGCCAGCATGAATTCTTCAATCAGCCGATGTGCCCAGTTGCGCTCCGAGGGCGAGACGCTTTTCATCAGTCCAAATTCGTCAAACTCAATGATCGGCTCGGGCAGGTCAAAGTCAATGGAGCCGCGCTTGACGCGCTTGCGATTGAGTATCTGCGCCAGCTCATACATTAGGTCAAAATTTTCTGCCAGGGCGGCATATTTCTGGCGAATGTCTTTATTCGACTGGGGATCTATCTGGTGATCTGGTGATCTGGTGATCTGGTGATCGGCGGTGGGACCACGGTCTTTGTTTCCCTCGTGCGAATACTGGGACCCACCATGCTTAGCTCCCACCCTTTGCGGCAGGTGAACATTCTTGGTACTGCTCGTGGACTCGCGGGCCGCAAAGGATGGGGCACCCACTTTACCGTGTTTCTCACCCGCGGATGGGGCACCCTGCGGTCCACGATCCCTTCCCGCTTCAATCACGGCGTTCACGTCGGTATAGGTCATGCGCTGGGCGGAGCGGATCACGCCTTCGGCCAGCTCGTAATAAGCGATTTCGCCGTTGGGCTCAATTTCCATGATGCAGGAAAGCACCAGGCGATCAACCTCAGGGCGCAGGCTGCAAATGTCAGTGGAAAGTTCCAGCGGCAGCATGGGCACGGCGCGGTCAGGGAAATAAACGGAGGTGCCGCGCTTGCGCGCTTCTTCGTCAATGGCGGAGCCGTCGTCCACGTACTGGGCCACGTCGGCAATGTGGACCTGAAGCTCGTAATTGCCGTTATCGAGGCGCGTGACCAGCACCGCGTCATCAAAGTCGCGGGCGGTTTCGCCGTCAATGGTGACGATGGGCAGATGGCGGAAGTCGCGGCGCGCGGCGATTTCTTTTTGCGGGATGACCGGGTCAATGTCCCGCGCTTCTTCCAGCACCTCCGCGGGGAAGACGTGCGGGATGTGGTGCTTGCGGATGATCATTTCCACGTCAACGCCGAAATCGTCTTCATAGCCGAGAATTTCGGTGACGCGTCCACGGGGGCTCTGGGTGGCGGAAGGCCATTGGGTGATTTCTACTTCAACGACAACGTCTTCCAGGTCGTCCCAGTTTTGCTTGCGTTGAGCTTCTTCGCCTAACACTCGATGAGGGCTTTGGCGGGCAGGATATTTGGGAGAGGGAGCTTTTGCGATCTGGTGATCTGGTGATCCGGTAATCGGGTGATCGGGGCGACTCCCCACCTTGTCTTTGCCCGAATGCTCATCGTGCTCCCGACCTTCGTCATCCCACCCTTTGCGCAAAGGACGCGCAAAGGATGGGGCACCCGCGGATGGGGTATCCGCAACACTAGCATCGCGGTCGTCTTCGGATGGCAGGCCTCCTTCATCTTCTGACTTGGGATACTCCATCCCACGCGGACTGATGATTTCCATGGCCAGCTTTTCGTCGATGGGAGTCACATAGTTCCACCCCGGATCGCGCAAACCCGGCGCGCTCCGGGGACCCCGGTCGTTGCGACCGCTGCCGTAGTGGAAGATGCCGACCACGGTTTCCTGTTCGCGCTCCATTACGCGGACGATCCGGCCTTCAGCTTTGCCGTCATTCCGGAGGCGGCCCATTTCCACCAGCACCTCGTCACCATGCATGGCGTTACCGACTTCTGGCGGAGGAATAAAGATGTCACCCTGCAGCTTGCCTTGGGCGCGGGCCGGTAGCGAGCCGGGTTCGGGGATGACGAAGCCATAGCCATCGCGATGCATACGTAACCTGCCAACAACCAGGTCCTGATTGCTGGCGGAGGTCGGCAGTCCCCAGCGCTCTTTGCCAATGGCGATGAGCTTGCGCCGGCGCGTAAGGTCGCGCAGAAGCTGTTGCAGGGTGCGGCGGTCCTTGCCCTTGAGGCCCATGTCATGGATGAGCTGTTTGAAGCCGGCCATGTGCTTAGGCTGCCTGGAGACGTAGTGGAGGATCTGTTGTTCAGTCAGCATGGGATTAAGGCCGCCAATAAAAAAGAGTTTTTCACAGATTTAGTAATTGAGTAATTTGGTAAATTGGTAAATGGAAATCAGGTAGTGCAGTTTCTCAATCAGTAAATTACCAAATTACCCAATCACCAAATTTGCCATCGTCGAACCGATGCTTAGATGCCCGCTCTTAACCCTATCCTAGCGCGAAAAGGATTTTCCTTCTAAGGGACTTGCCCGATATAAGAAATGCCAACAACGGAGGAATATTTACACCAGTCAAGCAGTGCCCGGGGAGACGGATGCGGTAGAGGCACTGCGTGAAGGCATCGCCAAACCAGAGATTCTGGAGTTGGCGCGATAGCCGGGAGTTTGGTTATTAACGTGCCATCGCTTACTTGGTTGTCCCCCCAACGGCCAATATATATTTCATAGCAGCGGGCGAAAAAGTAGCTGGCTGCGCATTACCATCGAACCGAAAGGACGTAGAAAAATAATGTGGAAGCCTGCTAGCACGACGACGACGACGAATCCGAACCAAAAACCCGCAGCGGAACCGGAGAAACCAGTTATGAGCACTACCCCCACTCAGCCTAGCGAGCCGACGCCGGTCGCGGCGCCTCGCAATGCCGTTCTCAACAACACCGAGCAAGCCACCATCGGGAAATCGCTCGTCATCAAGGGCGAAGTTACCGGCTCTGAATCGCTTTATATCGACGGACGCGTAGAAGGCTCCGTCAACCTGCCCGGCAACCGCGTAACCGTAGGCCGCAATGGCCAGGTCCAGGCCAACATCAATGCCAAGGAAGTTGTGGTCCTGGGCAAGGTAAAAGGCAACGTCACGGCCAGTGACCGCGTGGATATTCGCAACGAAGGTTCACTTGGCGGCGACGTGGTTTGCCAAAGAATTTCGATCGAAGACGGCGCGTGGTTCAAGGGTTCGATTGACATTCGGAAGCCCGGCGCGAAGGAAATGAATGGCACGGCGAAGGAAGCCACTTCAATCACCGATTCGCCGCGCATGACAACGGCCACTGCATAATTTTTCTTGGGAAGGCAGTCCCATTTGCCCTCTTTTCCGGGTGCTTCCTGCGGGAAGCGCCCGGGAACGGGTTAAAGTAGAAAAGAAGTCCATGGTCAATAAAATTCTCCAATTGCTCTCGATTCGCTGCTCACATAAAAAGATTTCCCAGCCCTTTGCTGCGGCCGTCGCTGCCAAACGCCGCGCCGTCAATTCAGACTGGGA
>JBARNL010000115.1:0-2053 GCA_049802955.1 Candidatus Angelobacter sp. | reverse complement strand
CCGTGTCGAGGTCGTACTGCCTCATTGCACGAGCACAGCCTGCAACCTGTCTGCCCCAGATTCCTTCTCCTGGAGCATACCGCCTCAGAACTTACACCTTATTCATGCCATCTCCGTGGTAGGTTTTGCTTCTCCCAAAATGGAACTGTGCTCAGGGCTTTACTGGTTGTTTCTAAGTTAAATTCACCGGCAACTCGTGTATTCCAAGCTGCTGATTGTTTGATACGATTCGTGAGTTCCTTACACAACTACACAGGCAACCCACTCACCTCAGAGTCCAGAAATCCCTCCGGAGAGGAAGGGTGCCAATCAACATTTGAAGGGAAAGTGCACCATGCGTACGATGAAAGTTTTCGCCGTTGTTCTATTGTGGGCCGGTCTTGCCGGCGCCCAGGCCTCCCGGACGTGGGTTTCCGGTGTAGGCGATGATGCCAACCCCTGCAGCCGCACTGCCCCGTGCAAAACGTTTGCAGGCGCAATCTCCAAAACTGCCGCCGGAGGCGAAATTGACGCCCTTGATCCAGCCGGGTACGGCGCCCTTACCATCACCAAAGCCATCACCATTGACGGCGGCGGCGGGCAAGTGGCTTCCGTCCTGGTTAGCGGCACCAACGGCATCGTGGTCCAGGCCGGGCTAAGCGATGTTGTAATTTTGAGGAATCTCCGGTTCAACGGCATTGGCACCGGAATCAACGGCATTCGCTGGCTCGCCGGCAAGGCCCTGTTCGTTGAAAGCTGCTATATCTTTGGCTTCACCAACAACGGGATTGACATCGCCAAGAGCGACGGCGGAAAAGCTTATATTACTGACACTACATCTGAAAATAATGGCGTCTCCGGCCTCCAGAGTCGCAACACTGTTACCAACGTTCAAACAACGGTCGACAATTCGCGCTTTGAAAACAACCAATTCGGAATTGCCTCTGAGGATTTCAGCAGGATGTCGGTAAGACATAGTGACGCCTCCGGAAACAGCTCTGTCGGCCTCCTTTCTGAAGCTGTTACAGCCGGTCCTGCGCTTCTGGACGTATATGATTCCACCAGCGCACACAATAACATTGGTTTACAAGCTGGCGGCTCAGGCGTTACTTCCGTCGCCGACATTACGGGCCTCGCCATCTTCGATAATCCGCAGGGGATAGTCAATAATGCGGGCGGTACGACCAACACGTTTCATACTAACTACAATACAAACACTGGCAGCCCGAACGGTACATTCATCACGCCACAGTAGCGGTCGTTATCGGGTATTTGTCGAATGAGGCGTCAGAAAACTGACGCCTTTTTTCATGCATATTCCGCCGCGTGTGCTCATTGTGATTCCACTATTCCCGTTGATGCCAGGCGAAGGGTGCAATATAATCGGCAAAACTGCCAGTTTATTAAAAACTTCATCCCGCAGAGGATAAAATCCGTAACACATGCCGTGGGAATCGCCCGTCCCTAAATGACGATTGAAAAAGCAATACCGAACCTGACCAGTGGACGTCTGCTGGCTCGCAACACCATCTGGAATTTGATTGGTCAGCTCATTCCCTTGGTGGTCGGGATGGTTACAATTCCGCTGCTGGTTCGGGGGCTTGGAGTTGACCGGTTCGGTTTGCTTTCACTGGTGTGGATCATCATTGGCTACTTCAACCTGTTTGACCTGGGTTTGGGCCGGGCTTTAACGAAGCTGGTTGCCGATCGATTGGGCAACAATGATTATCAATCGATTCCTTCTTTAGTCTGGTCCGCCTTGTTTCTAATGCTGGTGTTGAGCGGGGCGGGCGGTCTGATTATTCTGGTTTTTTCCCCGTGGCTGGTTCATAGCGCATTAAAAATACCGGCAGGGCTTCAAATTGAAACGCTGCATTCTTTTTACTTGCTCGCGGCATCCCTGCCCATCGTTATCATCACCTCCGGCTTACGCGGTATTTTGGAGGCACAGCAGCGATTTCGCGTTCTTACAATAATCCGGATACCCACGAGCGTGTTTTCCTTTGCCGGGCCGCTCCTGGTTTTGCCTTTCTCGCATAAGCTTCTCCCAGTAATCATTGTGTTGATCGTGGGC
>JBARNL010000114.1:0-2776 GCA_049802955.1 Candidatus Angelobacter sp. | reverse complement strand
ATAAATCCGTTAGCGGGTTTCTATATTGTAAGTGGTACAAAGGCCATCTTGCATACGAAAGATTGCTTAGATAACAACAATCGACAATGGTAATGGGCCGGGCGGCTGATCCAGACTCACGCACAGTACTAGGTAAGCTGGGTTATGCCCATCTGTAAAGCGCCCACGTTGTGCGCCATCCAGTCTTGAAAAACAAGCACATCCCAGAGCAGATACTGCCAGTTGCGGCCGCCGGATGTATGTTCCTGCCACTTGGTGCGAATTGCCTCAATGTTAAACAGCCCGTGCCGCTCCAGGCTTTCCACAGAGAGCAAGTCCTCGGCCCACTCCCGCAGTTCCCCTCTCAGCCAGCTATCGATCGGCACGCCAAAACCCATCTTGGGTCGCTCAATCATCGCGGCGGGAACATACTTATAGAGCACTTGCCGCAGCGCCCACTTGCCCTTGCCATCACGAATCTTGAAATGCATAGGCAGTTTCCAGGCAAACTCCACTACCCGATGGTCCAGAATCGGGACTCGCGCCTCCAGGCTTACAGCCATGCTTGCTCTGTCCACTTTAGTCAGGATGTCGTCCGGCAGGTAATGGACGGTATCGGTCAGCATCATGATTTCTTCCATGCTTGGGAGCCAGCGCGCTTCCTGCACAAAACGGCGCACCGTTTCCGGCTCGACTGCGCCATTCACCACCGCTGAAGGATTGTCCCAGTGCGTTAGCGCGTGCATGTAAATATGCTCCTGGCTCTCCGCTGCTAACAATCCCGCGAGTTTGTGGGCTTTGTCTCCCATGGGAAAAGAGCGCTTGTTACGCGGCACCAGCGGTGACGCCAGGCGATACATGCTATCGATGGTTTTAGGAGACACCGAGGCGACCATTCGTGATACGGCCTGGCGCAATGGCTTCGGGAACGGACGCATCAAGTTCCACACCCGCTTCATCAGAAAGTAACGGCCATAGCCTCCGAAGAGTTCATCGCCTCCATCGCCGGAAAGACTCACGGTAACGTTTTGCCGCGCCAGCCTGGAAACCAGATATGTGGGAATCTGTGAAACGTCGGCAAATGGCTCGTCATACATTGCCGGAAGCAGCGGCACCACGTTCAGAGCTTCCTGTGGCGTCACATAAAGCTCCGTGTGGTCAGTGCCCAGGTGCGCCGCGATGTTTTTGGCGTGATTCGCCTCATTATAGGCATCTTCATGAAAGCCTATGGTAAAGGTCTTTACCGGGCGCGTGCTCTGTGCCTGCATCAGGGCCACAACCGTGGATGAATCAATGCCGCCGGAAAGGAAAGCGCCTAGCGGGACATCGGCAATCATGCGCAATTTCACCGCTTCTGTAAGCTTGCGTTCAAGCTGCTGCACGATCTCGACTTCAGGGGCGTCCACCGGCGAACGCAAACCTTCTCTAGCTACTTCAGTGGCCGACCAATACTGATTCACCTGCGGCCGCTCCTGCGGCCCAGTCAACTCCAGAATGCATCCGGCATTGAGCTTGGAAATACCCTGATAAATACAGTGCGGCGCAGGCACGTAATTGTGGCGCATATAAAGCGCCAGCACGTCACGATCAATCTGCGCTTGAAATCCGGGATATAGGCAAATGGCCTTCAATTCCGAGGCAAATACAAAATGGCCTTTAACCCAGCCGTAATACAAGGGCTTGATTCCCAATCGATCGCGGACAAGGTATAGCTTGCGCTCTCTACGGTCCCAGAGAGCGAAAGCAAACATGCCTATAAACCGCTTCACAGCCGCTTCCAGGCCCCAGCGCTCAAATGCCTCCAGCATCACTTCAGTATCGGAGTGTCCTTTCCATGCGTGGTCCGTCCCAAGCTCTCGTCTTATCTCTTCAAAGTTGTAGACCTCGCCATTGAAGATGATTAGATAACGGCCTGAATGCGACGTCATGGGCTGATGGCCGGCAGGAGAGAGATCAAGAATTGACAGCCGGCGATGCGCGAGCCCTAGACCGGTCGAATCGTCGTAGAACACACCAGAGTCATCTGGGCCGCGATGCTTGAGCGCGGTGCCCATTCGAAGCAAAGTTTCGGCAGGAATTTCCGCTTGCCGTTTAGTCTGCCAAAAACCCGCAATGCCACACATCTTTAGGACCTACTCCTGCTGCTTCTAGACTGGCCAACGGCCACTGTGAGGACTACTGAATGCCACCTAGATCGTACCATTGCTAGTGCTTTGGATTGACCATTCAATTACGGCTGAAATCTTGTTGCTCGCTTATCGGAGGTAACACTTTAATCAGCCAAGCTCATCCATCACGGCAGTAAGTGACCTCCGCCACTGCGGGAGCATCACGCCTAACGTCTTCTTCAGCTTGTCATTGCAGAGCCGCGAATTATGTGGCCTTGCCGCTGGCGTCGGATAATCGCTGCTTGGTATCGGCACAATTTTCGCCAAGCTTCTCTTGGATGGGCCGCGTTTTTCCATTTCTTCCAATATTGCGCCTGCAAATCCGCACCATGAGACGCTTCCAGCGGCAGTCATGTGATAGATGCCGCCCCGATCACCCAATGCCTCCCCTATCGGGATATTCTCCGACTCAGACTTCGACACCAGCTGCTCAATAATCTTTCTGGTTGCATCAGCCAGATCGCGGCTCCAGGTCGGCGCTCCCACTTGATCGTCCACGATTCTCAATTCTGGCCGTTCCGCAGCCAGCTTGAGAACTGTCTTCAGGAAATTTTTGCCGCGTGCGCCGTAGACCCAAGAGGTTCGGAATATCACATAATTTCCGCCCACATCCTCCACAGTCCGCTCTC
>JBARNL010000113.1:0-4333 GCA_049802955.1 Candidatus Angelobacter sp. | reverse complement strand
TCGTCGTGATGGCTCTGAATGATCGCCGCGCCCGCGATTCCGCCAAGCGCCAAGGCCACGGCGACCTTTCGTACATCTTCAGGATCAAAAGGCATTGGCTCCTCACCCAGATATTCTCTCAGATCTTTTTGAACCGCTGCGCATACTGGCGGTCTTGTGCTAGAGAAATCCTGCACCGAACCAAATCACTTTTGCGCAGTGACCAACGTCATATGGTAAAACTAAACCCTGAGTTTGCTCTTCACGTTCACAAGAAAATTGCAACCGCAGACCACCAGGACCTTTACACCATCGGTGTCTGGAACGGTCCAACGCTTCACGCCATCTGTCATGTTCAGCCTTTGGACCGAGCTCTTCATGCCCTTCGCAACCTTCTAGACCAGGCCGGCACGCCGCAACTATTTTCATCCGCTCAACCGAGCGACGGTGCAACGGCAGCACAACGAAGAAGCTTGCGCGGGTTCGCTGCCGGAATATTGGCGTCAATAGCAGGTTTCATCAAGTCGCTTCTGTGACTCCAGAATCACGAACGATGCAACCACTCTTCTAAATCCAATACACAAACGAAAGGAAATTTCGACATGGCGAAAGAACAGATTTCCCTCTATTACCGAGAGGGCAATTCAGACAAGGAATACCACGTCCAACTGGTAAGCGCCGGCGATCTCTTTGCCGTCAACTTCCAGTATGGCCGACGTCATTCAACCCTGAGCGAAGGCTCCAAAACCGCAATTCCCGTGTCCTACGAACAAGCCAAGAAAATCTACGACAAACTGGTCAAAGAGAAACAGGGTAAGGGCTATACCGAAGGTATAAGCGGCACGCCCTATGCCGGAACGCCGAAGTCAGGACAACAGTCCGGCCATCTCCCGCAGCTGCTCAATCAGATCGACGAGGCTACAGCGTTTCGACTGATCGAGGATCCTGATTGGGTCATGCAGGAAAAGAAGGACGGCCGGCGTCTCATGCTCGAACGCAAAGCCCTGGAGATTCTGGGGAGCAACCGTGAGGGCGCGTTTGTTGCGATTCCGTCTCCTGTTGCACAAGACGCCGCTCTGATTGATGGCGATTTCGTGATGGATGGTGAAGCCATCGGCGACGTGTTCTTCTGCTTTGACCTATTGGAAGCAGACGGCAACGATCTGCGAATGCTTGGTGTCCTGGAGCGGCACCGCCGTCTCACGGCTTTGTTCCAGTCCGGCCAGACAGGCATCCAGATTGTTCCGCTGCTGAAGAGCGCAGACGACAAGCGCGAACAGTTTCATCGGCTTCGCTCGATCCGGGCCGAAGGCGTCGTTTTCAAGCGGGCGAACTCCCGATATGTGCCAGGGCGTCCGAACACGGGTGGCGACCACCTGAAATTCAAATTCACCGCCGACGCAACCTGTTTTGTTCGCAAGATCAACTCCAAGCGCAGTGTCGAGATCGGAATGGAAGGGGACACCGGTGAACTCGGGGGTGTTGGCAACGTCACGATTCCGGCGAATCATGAAATTCCGGACGAGGGCGATCTGGTGAAGGTCCGCTACTTGTATGCGTATCGCCGCGGCTCGCTGTTCCAGCCGGTGTACCTGGGATCGCGGGAGGGCGAGGGCATCGCGAAGGCCGACAACATCACGACGCTCAAGTACAAACAGGATGGAGTCGAAGACGATTGCTAGAGGCATCATCGCGACGCGACATCAATGTCCCCAGTAGTAGTTCCCGCCGCTTCTACTCTCCATCGAAGTTCTAAAAACTCAATCCCAACCTTCTCACAAAACGCAGAAAGGAGTCCTCCATGAATCAGGACCTCCTTCCCGGCACCCATGAATTGATCCGCGAACTGATGCAGCGGCTGGTTCGCGGAGAGTCCTTCGACAATCCCAAGTTGCGGCGACTTGCTGAGCAGTCGTTTGGCGGGACGCGCGCCCAGGGCGTTTATTCGCCGCGTGATGCCTACGATGCATTAGAAACAGCGGTCAACGAGTACCTGCGCGAAAACCTCGCGCCGGCACTGCTGGAGAACGATGCGGAAGCGCTGCCGAAGTTGCGCGCGCTGGTCGATCGCTTGCCTACGCAAACCGACCGCACTCTGGAACAAACGAGGTTGCAGCAGTTTTCCACGCCGCCCACTCTCGCGTTTGTTGCTGCCAGAGTTGCGCATCTCGAAAGCGACGACCTGGTGCTGGAACCATCGGCCGGCACAGGCAGTTTGGCCATCTGGGCGCGAGCCACGGGGGCACGCGTGCTCTGCAACGAAATCAATCCGAGACGCAATGCTTTGTTGGCGAGTGGGTTAGGCTTTCCAACGTATCGCCTCGACGGGGAGATCATCGACGATCTTCTTCCCGAAGAGATTATTCCCACGATAGTGCTGATGAACCCTCCATTCAGTTCCACAGGCGGGCGAGTCCAGCGGAACCACGCCAAGTACGGACTGCGCCACATCGAAAGTGCGTTACGGCGGTTGAAGCAGGGCGGACGGCTTGTAGCCATTGCCGGTGAACCCGTGGGCTTCCATCGGTCCACATTCACCGAATGGTGGCGGAAGGTCGCAAGCTGCTACAACATTCGCGCCAATCTTGGTTTGCCCGGCAGTGAATACGTAAAGTACGGAACCAATGCCGCCGTGCAAATTCTGGTGATCGACAAGATCGGGCCAACACCAGGAGGGGACTGGCAGGCGCAGTTAGATCAGATTTGTTGGGGCGCTGCCAAGAACTTGGAAGCAGCCTGGTCGGCTCTGCAGAAAGTGCCGCCACGTGGCCCACCGCCACCGGAGTGCGCGCCGGCAGGAAAAGGAGCCGAGGTAGCCGAAGCAGACAGAGGCACGGTCTTTGTGCCGTATATTTCCGGTAAGCTTCGTGGCGGAAGGGAGCATCCGGCAATCATCGTGGAGCCGGCCTCGATGGCGGCGGTCACGCCGCCCAACATCAGCTATCGCCCGCGACTGCCTCTTGCAATGGTCACGGAAGGCAAGCTTTCGAATCTGCAGCTCGAACGAGTGATTTATGCCGGCCAACGGCATGAGCAGAGACTGCCGGACGGCGCTCGCGGAGGTTTCTATGTAGGCGACGGCACCGGCGTAGGCAAGGGCCGTGTCCTGGCGGGCATCATCCTGGACAACTGGTTTCAGAACCGGCGTCGTGCGCTCTGGCTTTCCGTCAACAACGATCTGATTGAAGCTACGCGGCGCGACCTCAACGACCTCGGCGTACGGGTGCCTCTTGCCAGAATCAACGACTACCCCGCAGGGAGCAACATTGCTCTGACCGACGGCGTGCTCTTCAGTTCCTATGCCTCACTGATCTCGGAGGCGAAGAGCGGAGTCAAGCGCATGGACCAGTTGCAGCGCTGGCTGGGCTTTGAACCGGTCATCATTCTCGACGAAGCGCACAAGGCCAAGAATGCTTTGGCCAGCGGACGAGGTGATCCAACCCAGACTGGACAAGCTGTGATCGATCTGCAGGACGCGAAGCGCAATCCCGAATATCGCATCGTTTATTCGTCGGCGACGGGAGCGACCGATGTGCGCAACATGGCCTACATGACCCGTCTGGGCCTGTGGGGAGCTGGAACTTCCTTCCCCGGCGGCTTTTCAGAATTCCTTTCGGAGATCGAGAGCGGCGGCGTGGGCGCCATGGAAATGGTCAGCCGCGACATGAAGAGCCTGGGGATGTATCTCTCCGGTTCCATCTCGTTCGGCGTCGATCCGCGCAGCGGCAAAGCGGTGGAGTACCGGGAACGAGTGCACGTACTGACGCCGGAGCAGCGCAAGATGTACGACTGCGCGGCAGCCGCCTGGCGCGTCGTGCTGCAAAATATCGGGCGGGCTCTGGTTGTCACCAATGCCAGCCCTCACGCCCGCGCTCGCGCGCTGAACAAATTCTGGGGCGATCATCAGCGTTTCTTTCGCCAGGTGATCTGTGCCTTCAAGGTGCCGAGCGTTCTGGCTGAAGCTGAGACTGCCTTGCGCAACGATAAATCAGCGGTCATTTCCCTGGTCGGCACAGGGGAGGCACGCACGCGCGACCAAATCGCAAAGACCACGGCGGAAGGAGGCAATCTCGAAGACCTGGACTTCACTCCCCGGGAGATCATCGCCGGCATGATTGAGCGCGGCTTTCCCACCGCTCTCTACCAGGACAAGACCGATCCTGCTTCTGGAAAGGTCATTCAGGTGCTGGTCACCACTGAAGGCGGTGACATCGTTCAGAGCAAAGAAGCGCTTGCCCTCAAGCAGAAGTTGATCGACGGCCTCTCGGCCTTGCACCTGCCGGAGAATCCCCTCGACCAATTGGTCAATCACTTCGGCGAAACGAATGTATCCGAAATCACCGGAAGGTCTCGC
>JBARNL010000112.1:0-2343 GCA_049802955.1 Candidatus Angelobacter sp. | reverse complement strand
CGCCAAATTTTTCATGCACCGCAGCGATAGTGTATTCGCCGGGAGGCAGGTTCTTGATCTCAAAGCTTCCGTCCGGCGCGCTGACAGCAAAATACGGATGCGACATCACGTTGATGTAAGCCCGCATCCACGGATGCTGGTTGCACTGAACCGGAATCATCATCTCTGGAGTGGAAAAGGTTTTGGTAATCGGCTTGTCTGTCGGCATCTGTGACTGATTGAAAGCCGAGTTTTTGCTGGGCATGTCATGAATGTTGTGGTCCGCGGTATCCGTGTTGGTGATCTTCAGCGGCTGCCCGGCCATAATCCCCAGCATGTGCGGATTGTAGCGGCAGCCTTTCTGGTCTAAGGTCACCGGCTCGCTGGGCACGGCAAAGTTGCCCTGCGGCAAGCCTTCCTTTATATAGACAAAAACATTCGCCAGCTTGCCCGCATTCGCCACCACTACCTCCGCCGGCTGGGGCCCCGTTGGACATCCTGGATCAGCCGTCATGTCCAGCGGCTTCATCTTGGGTGGCTGGCCTTTTAGGCTTACTACGCCGCTGATCGTTCCGGCCGTCGATGCATCGACAGAGATCGTCGCCGCCTTCGGCGCGGATGCGGGCTGTTCAGAAGCGGGTTGGGATTTGCTGCAACCAGCCAGTGACAGGACCGCAATCAGCGCAGTGATCAACAAGACTTTTGTCGCGCTTTGCCGAAAGGCCTTGGTCTTATCTGTGTAAATCATTTTTATCAGTGTCATCAGTGGTAAGGTTTTATCAATCGCCGGTCGCCACAGCCACATGTTCCATGTTGGCGATGACGGCGTCAGCGAACTCGCTGGTGCCGGCGGTGCCGCCCACATCGCGCGTGAGGTGCAGCTTTTCTTTATACGTTTTTTCCAGAGCGGCATGGACTTTGTCTGCGGCTTCAACTTCGCCCATGTGGCGCAGCATCAACACGGCTGATTGCAATACCGCCGTTGGATTGGCAATGTCTTTGCCCGCAATGTCCGGCGCCGAGCCATGCACGGCCTCAAAGATCGCGCAGTGCGTGCCGATGTTTGCTCCCGGAACCAGGCCCAACCCGCCGACAAATGCCGCGCAGAGATCGGAAATAATGTCGCCGTAGAGATTTTCCATCACCAGCACGTCATACTGGTATGGATTCATCACCAATTGCATGCACGTGTTATCGATGATGTGCTCGCCGTAGGTGATCTCCGGATATTCCTTGGCCACCTCGCGGCAGCAGCGCAGGAACAGGCCATCACTCATTTTCATGATATTGGCTTTGTGGATGGCGTGGACGCGCTTGCGCTTCTCCCGCCGTGCATAGGCAAACGCGAACCGTGCAATGCGCGTTGAAGCCTTCTCCGTGATGATCTTCAGCGACTCCACCACCCCAGGCACGACTTCGTGTTCGATTCCCGAATACTGGCCTTCTGTATTTTCACGGCAGATGGCCAAGTCAACGCTGGGATAACGCGTGGGCAGGGAAGGCAGGTTGCGGATAGGACGGAAGTTGGCAAACAGCTCAAACTGCTTGCGCAAAGCCACGTTGATGCTGGAAAAACCGCCGCCGATAGGCGTGGTCACCGGCCCCTTCAGACCGAGTCCGGTGCTCTCAATCGACTGCGTAAGCTCTTTGGGAATATATGCGCCGTACTTGGCAAATGCTTCCGATCCCGCGTCGAATCGCTCCCAGTCAATCTTCACCCCGGATGCATCTACAATGCGGACGGCGGCCTTCGTAACTTCAGGGCCGATGCCGTCTCCCGGAATCAGCGTGACTTTATGTGCCATAATTTTCAGTACTTGGTACTTAGTATTTGGTATCTAGCTTTGCTTAAAAGACCGAAATTTTTTCTCATGCCGGAATAATTGCTGCTCGCTTATGGCCAAGTACTAAATACCAAATACCTGAAATCCATATAGAGATTCTTACTTCACAGTGCTCTTGCTCTTTGCCGGCTTAGCCTTATCTTCCTTGCTCTCCAGCAACGACTCCAGTTCAGAGTGGAATTCGCCCACGTCCTTGAAGTCCCGGTACACAGAGGCGAAGCGTATATAGGCGACTTTATCGATCTGCTTGAGGCTGTTCATGATCTGCTCACCCAATTCGCTGGCCGTGCGCTCGCGCTCGGGTGAATCGATCACATACTGCTCCACTTCGTTCACAATCTGTTCCATTTTGCCCATGGAGATAGGCCGTTTTTCACAGGCACGCAGCAGTCCGGCCAGGATCTTCTGCCGCTCAAACTTCTCCCGGCGGCCGTCTTTCTTTACAACCATGTAGGGGATTTCGTCGATGCGCTCATAGGTGGTGAAGCGCTTTTCACACTTCAGGCATTCGCGGCGGCGG
>JBARNL010000111.1:0-2614 GCA_049802955.1 Candidatus Angelobacter sp. | reverse complement strand
GGCGCTTTGGCCTGCGCAACCTGCTGATGGCGGCGCAGATTACCGGCTCAGTGATGCTGTTGCTGATTACGGGCTTTCTGGTGCTGGGGATCAAAAAGAGCAGCAACATTCAAACCAAATTCGATGCCAGGACCATGTATCTACTGTCCATTGATCCGGCGCGTGACGGGTACACGCCGGAAAAGACTCGAGCGCTGTTTGAGAAGCTCCCTGAACAGCTCAAGAACTCTGGCGGAGTACGCAGCGTGGTGATGGCGGCACAATCGCCTTTTTCTATGCAAGATGGAGATGCGGCGGTGCCATTCATTGCGGAAGACTCCGGTGGGGCATCGCGGGTGCAAATATCGGCAATTAAAGACACCATTGGCGCGGGTTTTTTTTCCGCCCTGTGCGAACCGCTGCTGGCAGGGCGGGAATTTGTGGAGCTGGATCAACGCGATCAAGCAGATGGAACAAAGACTTTGCCGGTTGTTCTGAATGAAAATGCGGCCCACAAATTTTTCGGAAACGGCAACGCCATTGGGCAGCATGTAAGGAATGACAAGCAGTCTTATGAAGTGGTGGGCGTGGCGCACGACTTAAAGAATGGCGTGGGTTTCAGCCAGCCCATCGTTTATTTGCCATTAACGGAAAGCAATTTTGCGCGGCCGCCCGCCGATGGCATCACCATTATGGTGCGGTCAGATGCCGGGTCGGACACATTGACCGGCATTCGTCGCCAGATCGCCGCTATCGATCCCAACCTGGACCTCTTCAATGTGCGCACGCTGGCAAACTATCTGGAGCTTGTCCGGGCCTCTGAGCGTTTTGCCGTGAATACATATGGCGGCATTGGATTGTTTGGCCTGGTGCTGGCGGCCATCGGGCTCGCCGGCGTCACGGCTTATTCTGTTGCGCAACGCCGCCGGGAGATCGGAATCCGCATGGCGCTGGGCGCGCGCAAGGCGCAGGTGCTGCGGCTGGTGCTCCGTGAAGGCGCGGCGCTCGTCTGCATTGGAACTGTACTCGGATTTCTGGGCGCATTCGGGCTGGCCAAAATGCTTTCCGCGCTGACCAAGGTGCTTTTCGACGTGCTCAACGTTGGCACCAACGATCCTCGATTGCTGGTTGGCGCTCCGCTGCTGCTGGGAGCGCTAGCGCTGCTGGCGTGTTACATTCCGGCACGCAGGGCGGCAAAAATCGATCCGCTCAAAGCACTGCGGGAGGGATAGAGCGTTTTTTCTAGGCCGACAGGAGTCGCTAGGCTACAGAGCTCTTTGCGCTCCGCTTCGCTGCGCGCGAGCCCTGCGGGCGGCAAGGAAGGTTTTTCTGCGCTTTACGGCACGACTGAAGTCGTGCCCTGACACTTGTACGGCAGGCCGATACGGTATGGCGTGCAGGCGGTTCGTGTGCGAGTGCCGGTCGTGTCGAACCCACTCTTCGCAAAAGACGCGAAGGATGGGGCACCCACGGCTTCGTGAGATTAGGAAAAGGCTAGGTCATCGCCGAGGCAAGGCGGGGCACCCCCCAGTGGCAGTTCGTGGTCCGTGCCCCACAAAGCAGCCACGCCTTCATGTCCTCTTGCTGGATGTAATGCTCGGACTTGATCCGGGTCGGCTTGGCGCAGCTCAGCCAGCATCTTTTCTTCGTCGGCAACTTTGCACACGCCGCTCACCCGCGAGATCTACGGGGTGGGCCGGCCTTTTTACGCCGCTTGTGAGCGGGAGAATGCAGGGCCTTATTGGCGAGTCCACCGGTGCGCCGGACGGCCCGCGCGGTATCCAGCACCCCGCGCAGGGCCTGGTTCACGGATTCTTCATTAGGAAAGGCTTCCGCGACCTCCGGTTCCAGCACGACGATATTGGTCCGTTCGCGAAGCCGCTTTAGATACTTGGCCCGAACGCCGCCTTTCATCGCGGCAAAGTCATAGTCGGGGCGCATATCGACACTCGCATTTCGATCAGTTTTCTTCATAATACTTTGATTCGCGCCGGGTAGCCGGACGCGCGCTGATAATTCGAATCGTATCATCCTCTTCCGTATGCGCCACAACCAAAACGCTTCCGCGTACTGATCTTCCCAGCGTAAGAAAACGTTGCTCGGACTCGGAATGGCCGTCATCAGGAAATGTAGTGGACAATGGATCGTAAAAGACGGTAGCCGCTTCCTTGAAATCGACGCCGTGCTTCTTGAGATTTGCCAAAGCTTTCCGCGCATCCCAGGTGAACGTCACCGAGCCAGTATAGCCGCAGGTGGAAGGGCCGTGTCAGGCAGAGGGTCGCAGATTTTTTTGTTGCAACAGATGGAATTTGCTGTAAGCTGGTTTCGTATTTGATTCGGGCCTGTGGCCCGAGCAATTGGCACTTAGCAATTAGTAATTAGCAAAAGCAAAATCCACCCGACCTTTCAAGGTCGGGTGTTCGCGTTTTGGGGTTGCGACCCTCTGCCGATGCCTTCAGCTTAGGGATCGGGTGGGACGCGATGGGACTTACCGGAACGAACATAGGGGTAGGGGAGGGTAGGCGCATAAAACGGGCTAAAAATCGGGTGACGGCGGGTGATCGCGGATGATTGCGCGAGAACCCTCTCGACAACCTGGACAATCACTAAGTCCAATGCCAGCAATGGCAAGAGG
>JBARNL010000110.1:0-1813 GCA_049802955.1 Candidatus Angelobacter sp. | reverse complement strand
AGGGATTGATGTCTGAATTTTCCTGGGACCGTCGCATTGCGCGGACGAGCGAGCTGTTGCAAAGCCAGTCTTCCGTGACTGAGCTGCTCAAGTTTTATCAGCGCCTCGTCCGTTTTCAAAAAAGCGTTTATGAATCGGTGGCTTCCTCTCCCGATCATGACGTTTCCTTGCTCGTTCCCCACTTTGCCGCATTGCTGGCGCTGGTCAAAGAAGCCGGTTCCACCGATTTGAAGGCGGCTGCCGTAACGCTCGAACAATCATCTCCAGAAGACCGCCTGGAACTTTTGCGTGCGGTCTGGCAGCATGAAGTCGAAAGCCATGATCTCTCCGGTGAGTCGCTCTTCTTTGCCAATGCGCTGCTTCAGCCATTTGCCGAATATCTGGCGGAAAACAACAATTCAATGGCTGAGTCCTCGCCGCCGCTCTGTCCTTTTTGCGGATCAAAGCCGCAGCTCGCGGTTCTGCGTCCGGAAGGCGATGGCGGTAAGCGCTTTTTGCTGTGTTCTCTCTGCGGGACAGAATGGTTCTTCCGCCGCGTCTTGTGCCCTAACTGCGCTGAAGAAAATAAGGAGCATCTGCCGGTATTTGTGGCGCAGGAATTCGATTACGTGCGCGTGGACGCATGCGATACCTGCCATACCTACATCAAATCAATCGATCTTTCAAAGAACGGCAACGCGGTCCCAGTGGTGGATGAACTCGCGACGGTCTCGCTGAATCTGTGGGCGCAGGAACACAATTACAAAAAAGCCCAACCCAATCTGTTTGGTGTGTAAGCCGCCCTTCAGCAGCATTCGTACGATGAGAAGTGTCTCACGTCTTTCGCAGCGGAGCTTCACGCAACGTCGGTGCTACTGTTTCACGCTTTCAATTCTTAAGAACTTAATGCCCATGAATTTGCCTGCTTCATTAAAGTCAAATCCAAAGATGGCTTGCGCCAGGGGAGCGCAGTTGGCACACCGGCCCTGGAGCGAGTAGGGAATTTCGAATCTTTCTCCGTCTCCGGCCAGCCGCTCAATTTGGGGTGATGAATCCGCTTTGCGCTGCTCGTCATTCACAACCAGTTGTATTTGGGGATGTACTTGACGCAACGCAGTATATTGAACGCTTTTCTCCATTGCCGATTTCGGCAGAATGGTAACGTCATCCAGATTGACCACGGCGGGGATTCCGTTCAACAGCGCCCAGCCGTGATGCATGTTCCCGTTGCCGGGATACACCAAGTACCCGAGGTCCACCAGTCCGTATTCGCGCAATCCCGCAAGATATCCAAGGCGCCGCGATTTCTGCGAAACCATCGTCTGCGTGAAAGCCACGGCCTCGGATGAAGCGTATTCACCCATCTGCTCAATGAAGCAGTCGCGGTATCGTGCTGCGTCGGTTATCTTGCATGCTTGGCTGATTGCGCTCAGATCTTCTGGGCCGGCATTCCATATAGCTTCTTCGCCAATCTGGTCGTCGGTTTCATGATTGGCTTCAACCTGGAGGAATGTGATGAGTGAAGCTACGCAGACTACCGCCAGTGCTCCCGCTATTCTCCGTTTCAACAGGGTCATGTCGAAACTCCAGTTACGGCCTTACGCCGGCCAGGCGTTCTGGTTCTGAAAACAGGAACACTGCTTGCTGGCAAATGTTGCGGCGGCAGCAGGTTCCGCGTTTGCCATCTCCTGTCGAAATGGCGCATCTCACGCTAATGAGATCATCTTACGTCTGAACTGGCCTTGTGGCGCAACCTTTCCATTTCTTAGCCCCAGACGGTTAAGGAGACTCTGAATAAGTTTTGTGTTATCCACAGGGATTGGAGGTACATTGC
>JBARNL010000109.1:0-6696 GCA_049802955.1 Candidatus Angelobacter sp. | reverse complement strand
GGATGGGATCTTTTCTAAAATCTCGAGCGTAGCGAGAGATCCCTGCTGGAAAATTATTCCGTGTTTGTCGGAACCCTTAAGAGCGTCGAAGGGAATAGCGATCCCTCACCTACAGCGAATGCAGGTTCGGGATTTCAGAAAAAAGATCCCTTCGTGCCCTTTGTAGTTCAAGTTCTTTTTACCGAACCACAGACGCAAACATTGGCGACTGAATCAACTGCTGGAAATTTTTGTCGTCGGCCTTGAACTTCACCACGAGCTTATTAGTATCGCTGTCCACGGTGGTGCCGTCGATCGCCGCTTTCTCTGTGGGGCTGGCGTCCATTTTCTTAAACAGAATGCCTGCCTTCAGCACGGAAGAAAGAGTTGAGGCGGTCACGTTATCAGAGGTCAGGACGTTCAGATTGAACTCAACGCCATGGTCAAAATCGATGGTGTAGCGCGAGCCCAGCAGTTTTTTCTTCATGGTGTCAAATTCGCCCAGTTCGGCGGCGCTGCCCAGCGCGGACTTCAACATGGTCTCAGTCCCGGCTGAATCAAGCACGCTCCACACCGTTCCGGCTTCAACGGATGGAATCAGGTCAGTGATGTCACGATTGGCATTCAGGCTCTGGCTGGAATTATCGCGGGCGTCGAGCGCGGCCTTCACGGCGGCGATGTCGCCAAACAACATGGTCCAGTCATCCAGAAAAGTCATCTGCATCCCGCCTGCCATGGGATAAATCATGGAACCGTTCTTCTTGGTGCCTTTGATTTTCTGGTTGGTGATCTTGAGCATCAGCTTTTTGCGCGGGAACTGGCCCTGCGCAATGCCGATCATCTGCAAGCCCTGGTCTTTCAAGCGGAAAGACGCCAGCGTGATCTGGTCAATGTCCTTATCGGGGTTCACGCCGATATCTTTCAGCGCATCTTCAAACTGCTTCATATTCGGCGGAAGCAGTTTGGCCTTCATGTCCATGGCAGTATCGGAATTTTTCATGCGCCGGTAATCGACGTTGATGATCTGCTGGACCTCAATGGGAATTACCGTGCGCGCGGCCGTACCAAGTGAAGCAGCAAAGGCAGTAAGTCCGCTCGACAAGAAGGCGAGCGTGATAACAAGAGTGCGTTTCATAATCATATTTTAGTCCGGTTTTGCTTAATCTGATGCGTTCAGGTGCAGCTCAGGATGCTAATTTCCCATTACTTAAGGTATTCACCTCTGGAGTTCCCCTACTCTTGAACGTATCTCATCGGCAAAATCCGCATCTTTTAATGAGCCCAGGTTGATTTCCACGTTGGCCAGTGCCCCAACAATGGCCGCGCTGGCCAAGGCTGACGCCACGGTAAGATCAGACGCCATGTTCGGGCTGGTGATGGGCTTCAGCGTCTCAATGACGTCTTTCACTTCGCGCGCTCTCTGCGCCGTATCCATGGGAACGGTGGTAGCGCCTTGCATGGCGGTTTCGATTGCTGCTTCACCGTCACTCGAAGTTTTGGCCAGCTTGTAGGCCGCCAGAACCTGGTTGTAGCTTTCGGCGTCCGCGTCAATACCAGCTTTCAATTCTTCACGAAGCTGAGCCAACCGGGCCAGCGCTGCACTCAACTGCGGTTCATACTGCATATAAGCTTTTTTTGTTCGAGACATTGCAGCGACCATGCTGCCCAAGGCTGCCGCCATCGCGGCAACGGACGCCACAGCGCTGCCTCCGCCGGGAGTTGCCGTGGGCGCAGCAAGCTGTTCAATAAACGGCTCGACACCTGTGCGCAAGCCTCCCACAGCCATTTTGCCGCTTTGCACGGCAGCGAGCCGGTTTTCAAGAATCATGGATGAATCAAAATTCTCCACCTGCAAAAACCACTCAGCCGCCTGCTCCAGCGCTTTCTTGGGGATCAAGCCGACAATTTCACTGCTGAGCGGCTGCACGCCATAGCGCTCGGCTTCACGCTTTACGAATTCAAAGACACGGGCGATGGGCGTCTGCTCAAAGTCGGTCAGGTTCATTGAGACCTGGGCCAGCCCGCGGACTTCAAATCCCGCGCCTTTCACGTAGCGCAGTCCGCCGGAAGAATAGCGCACGGCCTTGGCAATCTTCTTTGCGATATCAACGTCTTTGGTGTTGAGAAAAACGTTATAGGCAATGAGCGCTTTGCGCGCCCCCACAACCGTGGCTCCTGCAGTAGGATGGCAACGGGGCTCGCCAAAGTCGGGGCAGCGCGCCGGGTTAACCAGAATGTCTTCTTTTAGGCCTTCAAACTGGCCGCGCCGGATATTCTCTAGATTCTGCCGATCAGGATTTGTGGCCGCTGATTCATAGAGATATACAGGAATCTTAAAGCGCTTCCATATCTCTTCCCCGACCTTGCGCGCAATGGCGACACAGTCCTCAATGGTGACGCCTTCAATCGGAATAAACGGAATCACGTCCGAGGCGCCAATGCGCGGATGAGCCCCCTGGTGCTTTGTTAGATCGATCAGCTCGGAAGCTTTTCCGACGCCGCGAAGTGCTGCCTCAGCAATGGCTTCCCGGTCGCCGACTCTGGTGATCACGCAGCGGTTATGATCGGAATCCATCTCGCGATCAAGCAGAGAAACGCCGGGGATTTTCATGGCATCGACAATGGCGTCAACTAAGGCTTTGTCGCGGCCTTCAGAGAAGTTGGGAACGCATTCAACCAGTGTGGACATAACTGGCAAGAATAAAGGATTCAGAGTGGAGGGCGCAAAGCAGGGTTTCTAAAATTCCCGAGGCGCCAGCGAGGGATCGCTATCTTCTGATAAAACGCGAAAGAAAGCTTCTAGGCATCGTGAAACCTAAGCGACATTTCAATTTATAGCGATCTCTCGCTCCGCTCGAGATGAAAAACTATTTAAACCAATTCAACCCCACCTGGAATTGCACCGTATTAATTCCCGGATTCGGCACGGTAAGACCGGCATTGGAAATATGCTCATAGCGCACTCCGGCGGTAAAAGCGCGCCGGTTGTTATTGAAGAACTGAAAGCCCAGAGTCGCGTGCGTCACAAAGTTTATGTGCGACGTATTCAGCGGCACGGAGTGGTTGCTGAAAAGCACTCCGCCGCCCAGTTCGAGATACGGTACTGTAAGTGCCGATCTGGTGAAGTTCCACTTTAAGTTTACCGGATTAAACGCAGCAGCGTATGCGTTTTTAGCTGGCGCTGGTTGCCAGAGGTAGTAAACGGGGATAAGGTCGGCGGACCATTCAAAATTGCCGCGCATAAAGCCGCCGAAGTGATCATTGGTGAGTACCTTACCCAGCCGAGCGCCAAGGTTTATAGCGTGCGTATCTTTTGTACCGCCGGGGACACTGAATCCGCCGCCGGCCCAGACGCCGAAGTCCCAAGGCTGGCCATCGAGCGGTTTGGAAGACTGGGCGCTGCCGAGAAGTGAACAAAGTAAGACTAACGCCAAAACCGAACCGCGGAGGCACGGAGACACGGAGAACAGCGAAAGCCACAGGGCTCTTGAGCGCATATACCTCTCCTGGGAAGTACGAGAGAGAGTATCAGGTTGGGGCAGAGGGGTAAAATGAGCAATCTCGCGATGAAGGTCCCGGAGATTCCACCAAATGTTTAACTGCCGCCCGCTAGCAAGGATTTGCTTTTTCAGTTTGCTTGCTCTCACATCCGCCTTGAGCCAGACCCCTGAGGGCATTCCCCGCGATCTGGCGCGGCTGCGGGCACAGCAGCTAAAGGATATCCGTTACCAGCTCAGCTTCACCATTACACCGAAATCGGATTTCATCAGCGGGCATGAAAAGCTGCGGTTTGTGCAGAATGCCCCTGCTCACGATAGCAATGATCGTGGCATATTGCCGGAATGGCTGGATTTTCGCGAAGGGTCGATCAGCAGCCTGACGATCAATGGCCAGCCCGCGCCAACTGAAATACAAAATGGTCACGTCGAGCTGCCGGCCAAGCTGCTCAAGCTGGACGAAAACGTGGTGGTGATCGATTTTAAGGCGCCGGTCGCGCCGGCGGGCAAGGCCATCACCCGCTTTGAAGATAAGGACGACGGCAGCGAATACATTTACACCCTATTTGTTCCGATGGATGCCGAGATGGCGTTTCCGTGCTTCGACCAGCCGGATTTGAAGGCGCGGTTCAAGCTTACGGTGACCGCGCCGCAGGATTGGACGGTAATCTCCAACACTGCGCCAGAAAATCCAAATGCTACAGGGGCTAAAGCCCGAGAGGTTTTGGCATCTTACGGCACGGCTGAAGCCCGTGCCCTGATACAAACCAATTCCGGGGAGACTCCTTCTGCAAGCCCGAAACCTGTGCCTTCTCAGGGCCAACAACAACGGACAACAAGATTTGCCGAGACAAAGCCCATCAGCACTTATCTTTTTGCCTTTGCCGCAGGGCCGTTCCAGAAAGTTCACGACACACCGGGCCTGCCGGGACTTTACGTTCGAAAATCGAAGCTGCAAAAAGCTGAAGCAGAGGCTGCCGCGGTCCAGCAGGTCACTGCCGATGGCATCAAATATCTTTCTGATTACTTTGCCCAGCCATTTCCTTTTCCCAAGTACGATATGGTGATGATCCCCGGCTTTGCTTATGGCGGCATGGAGCACGCCGGGGCAACGTTTTTGCGGGAAGAGTCGATCCTGTTTCGCACTGCGCCCACGCACAGCGACCGCTTGAATCGCGACATCCTGCTGCTGCACGAGCTCACGCACCAGTGGTTTGGCGACCTGGTAACCATGCGCTGGTTTGACGATCTGTGGCTCAAAGAAGGCTTCGCGCAATACATGGCGTACCACGCGCTGAATTCGCTCAAGCCGGATGAAAACGTCTGGAAGCGCTTCTACCAGGCAATCAAACCGGCTGCATACGCCATCGATTCCACACAAGGCACCACACCGATTTATCAGGACATTCCCAACCTGAAGGACGCCAAGTCGGCCTATGGTGCGATTGTCTATTCCAAAGCGCCCGGAGTAATCAAGCAGCTTGCATTTGTTGTGGGCGAGGACCAGTTCCGCGATGGACTGCGGCTTTATTTGAAAGAACATGCTTACGCCAATGCGGAATGGGCCGATCTGGTACACGCCCTGGAGCGAACTTCAAGGAAACCGCTAAACGCCTGGGCGGATGCATGGATCAAGCGCAGAGGCATGCCGCAGGTAGATGTGGCGTGGTCGTGCGAAACCAAGGGCGATTCCACCAGGACGCGCATCACTCTGTCACAAAAAGATGTGCTGGACGAAGGCGGCTTGTGGCCCATTGCAACCAAGGTGCTAGTGAATTATGGCAAGACGGAAACGCAAACGCGGATTGAATGGAATACGGCCAAGACAGAGTTTATTACCGGAAAAGGGGACGCTTGTCCGCGTTACATTTTTGCTAACTATCAGGACGAAGCTTATGGGCGATTCCTGCTTGATCCTGTCAGCCGCAAAGCGGTGATGGCGGAGCTGGGAAGCATGACTGACCTTTTCCAGCGCACGTTGCTCTGGGGATCGCTGTGGGATTCCGTCCGCGAAGCCGAGATGGACCCGCGAGAATATATTGATCTGGCACTCAAGAACCTTCCCACAGAACAAGACGAATCGCTGGCACAAAGCATTATTGGGCGGACGATCACGGCCTTGCATCGCTATGTGAGTCCAGAAACTCGCGCGCAGTTAGTACCCAAGATGGAAACCCTGGCAGCCGACCAGATGCTGCAATCGCCTTCACAGGACATGCGGATCACATGGTTTCGGGCATTGCGCGGCGTGGCTGAAACCGCAAAAGCCCGCGGCGAACTAAAAGACATACTTACCGGTAAGCTCATAGTCCCCGGAGTGGAGCTGCGTCCGCTGGACCGCTGGAACATTGTGGAGGCGCTGATCGCGCAGAATGACCCCGATGCGGATGCAGTGCTGGCAGCAGAGGAAAAACGCGACCCCTCCGGTGACGGCAAAAAATACGATTACATGGCAGCGGCCGCGCGACCTGATCCGGAAACAAAAAAACACTACTTTGACGAGTACCTGCATGACACGGCGCGTCCGGAAGACTGGATCGAAATAAGCCTTGGCAGCTTCAACTGGTGGAGCCAGTCTGACCTCACGCTTCCCTATCTCGGTCCCGCGCTGGATGCGCTGCCGCAAGTAAAGCGCGAGCGGAAAATATTTTTTATGCTGGCCTGGCTGAATGCTTTCATCGGTGGGCAACACTCGGCGGCGGCGCAGAAGCAGGTACATGATTTTCTGAACACGGCTGCACTGGACAAGGATTTAAGGCTCAAAATTCTTGAGGTGGTGGACGAACTGAACCGGACAGTGAAGATCAAGGCCAGGTATTCAGGCGGGAATCAGCCTGAAGCACAGTGAAAAGCAGGCGCGACGGATTACTTGCCGCCGCGCCATTCTGGTCTTCTGGTCTTCGGTCTAGGCAGCGCGGCTAAAAGCGTCAGAACCATGCTGTTTCACTTGCTTGTTGTAAACGCCCATGATCAGAATTGAAGGGGCCCATTGTCCAACAAACAGGGCCCAATCATTTTTGCCCATAATTTTGAGCACGGCGGAAGCCGCCATGGAAGCTATGGCTGCGCCGAGATATCCGGTTGAGGGTATTTTAGCGGTCTGCGATTCGATGCTTGACGTGAACTGGTCTTCCTGCTCCCCGCTGCTGCGGGAAGTAGTGCTGGGAAAGGTCATTAGTCTGTGCTCCTTGTATGTGGTTTTGAGTCTGCTGGGATGACC
>JBARNL010000108.1:0-2896 GCA_049802955.1 Candidatus Angelobacter sp. | reverse complement strand
GTTTTGCTCTGGAGGATGGCCGGGTGATTAACGGACCAGCGGTTCATCCCCAGCCATGCCTTGAAGTAAGAGCGCGTGACGGGAAAATAGAAGTACGCAGGCCACAATCCACGGGCTAAAATTGTTGGCGCTTTCAAGGAACGTTTATGCCTCCTACATTCGCCAATGGAAAGATCTGCTACGTCGAAATCCCGGCCACGGACATTGGACGTTCAGCCGAGTTCTACAAACGCGTTTTTGGATGGAATGTCCGCACGCGCGGCAACGGCAGCACCGCATTTGACGATACCACCGGCCAGGTAAGCGGATCATGGGTGCTCAAGCGTCCTCCGTCGCAACTGCCCGGCCTGCTGATTTATGTGATGGTGGATAGCGTTGCGGAGACAATTGAGTTGGTTAAAGCCAGCGGTGGGGAGATTGTGCAGCCCATCGGCGCGGACGCGCCAGAGATCACAGCCAGATTCCGCGATCCGGGTGGCAATGTGATCGGGCTGTACCAGCAACCATCGTAATCGGCGCAAATGAGGAGAGCGTGTGGGATAAAAAGAAATGAGGGCGCAGGTTTTATTCCGCGCCCTCATGATTGATGCGTGCTCGTTCCTTCAGTCTTACGGTAAATGATCCAGGTAACACGCGCCATTTGTGAGTTGGTCCGGAGGCGTGGGCGGCGTTTTCCAGGGCGCTGTGTTGAAGTCAAAGAACTCATTCGCCATGCTGGGTTGGGCCGCATCGCGCGCCGTGAGACTTGGCAGATTAAAGCGCTCTTCAATCAGCTTCAACATGGCTGTGTAATCCATTACTTCATGGGAGACAAAGTTCTTCTTGCTGAACGGTGAGATCACCACCAGCGGCAGGCGATAACCTGTGTACTGGAAATTGCACGTCGGGCTGGAGTTGATGCTGAGGTCAGGGTTCACGCAGATATCAAGGTTAGGCGAAGTTCGCAGGTCTTGGGGAGCAATGCCGTCGGGACTGACCGTTGGTTGCGGCGAAACGTGATCATAGAAACCGCCGAACTCGTCCCAGGTGAGGATAAATATTGAGTCTTTCCACGATGGGCTCTGCATCAGGCCGTTGATCAAGCTGGCTACAAACGCGGCGCCGGTCTGGATATTAACCGCACCGGAGCCAACATCCGCAGGATGCTCATCAAGGCCCTCAGCCGAGGCAGGCTCAACAAACACTACCTGTGGAAGGGTACCCGCATTGGCGTCAGCAAGGAACTGGTCCACCGTGGCAAGATGTTGGGTCCCCGCGGCTACTATGGTTGGCGCGTAATTGAACTGACCAAAGTAGCTTTGATCCATCAGGCAGCTTGGGGTGACGCATGGGGGCGTTGTGCCTACCGGTTTTAGCGGATGAACGTAATCTTTCCAGCTAATACCGTGTTCATCTAACACTTGAGCGATCGTCTTGGCGGTGAGTGGTTTGGCGTTGGGATCCGGAAGGGCCGGAGGGGGTGGATTGGGAGGAATGGGATATGCATGGCCCTGCGATGTCCCTGCCAGCATGTACTGGCGGTTGATCTGCGTGCGGGACATGGCAGGTGAGAACCAGCGATCTGATGTCGCGAAGTTCGACGCCATGAAGTAGTAATAGTTCAGGTTGTCGCCGGTGTAATAACCCATTACTCGCTTGCCAATCACGTCATTGATCGCACCTTCAAACCCGGCGGTCCGGGCAAATCCGTCGCCTAGAAAAACTGTGGAAAGCGAGTCGTGTTCGTTGAAATCCACATGGCTCTCATTCCATGACGGGCTGGGATTCTCCACGCACATGGTGACCAGCGGAAATGCCGTAATTGTCTGGGCCGCGCCACCGGTGGCCGGCGGATCGCCGACATTCGATGCGGTGTCCGGCATGCCGTCCAGGGTGGTGCCGTTGGTGGCTTGGGGATAGCCGTTCTGCTGCCAGTATTGCATCAGGTGGCCGAAATAATGATCGAAGGAACGGTTTTCCTGCGCCAGAATAATGATGTGATTGACTGAGTTTTGCAGCGTACCCGCCGTTGGTACCGGTGTTGGCGTTGCCGAGGGCGCCGGCGTGGCCGTTGGCGTTGGCGTGGGCGTTGGGCCTCCCGCGGAGGCTCCACCACAGCCCGAAAGTGAAAGCAAGAAAACAAAGCAGACCAGAGAGCACAATAATCTATTCATTGACCGACACCACCTAACTCTTAACCAATCCGATGTGATAACCAGAGCTGCGGGTTGTCCTGAGTTGCTGCTGAATTCATTACAGGACAAGGATTTAACCCCGTGTTAAGAAAAGCTCGCTCAGAAGAAACAAAGCCGCAAAGAAACAGAAGCCCCGCGGACGTTTACCGGCTATCGCTCAGGTGAGATGTGTGAAAATGGACCAACCATGCCGTGGCCTGAGCCAATCATTTTGCGCGGAACGCACGCCATTCTTGAACCTTTGTCAGAGGCCCACCATGGCGATTTGGTTGAGGCGGTACAGGATGGCGAGTTGTGGAAGCTGTGGTACACCGTTATCCCCGAGCCAGCGCAGATGAAAGCCGAAATTGACCGGCGGCTGGACCGCCAAATCAAAGGGGGAATGCTTCCCTTCGCGGTCAGAGATACCGGCACGGGAACGGTTGTGGGCATGACGAGTTACTGGAATGTCGACCAGCCAAATCGTCGCGTGGAGATCGGCGGCACATGGTACCGCAAGAGCATGCAGCGCACGCCGTTGAACACAGAGTGCAAGCTGCTTTTGCTGACGCATGCGTTTGAAGCCCTGGATTGCATCTGCGTGGAACTTCGCACTCACTTTTTCAACCATGCAAGCCGCCGGGCCATTGAGCGGTTGGGCGCAAAGCTGGATGGGATATTGCGGAACAATCAGGTCCTGCCGGGCGGGAGCATCCGCGACTCCTGCGCTTACAGCATTATTG
>JBARNL010000107.1:0-3433 GCA_049802955.1 Candidatus Angelobacter sp. | reverse complement strand
GTAGCATCCTGTGCCGCATCATTCTCTGCCGCATCCGCTACCGTACTTGGGGAATGAGATAGTTTGTAAGCGTTCTTACTTCACCACTGCGGTAAACACTTCCTCCATTGCCAGCCCGCGGCTGCAGCCGGTGACCGGAGATTGTTGTAGCCGGCTATCAGTCCAGATGGGATGGGAGACGCCGCCGAACGAGGCCAACCCTTCATAGTCGCCCTGCTGGTTGCCGTAGTCGATGGCGTTGCAGGGGAATACTCCGTTGCAGTCATGCTCATTGGAGCTAACGGTGCTTACGCGGACGTTGGGTGAGAGGAAGCTCTGTCCGCCATTCATTGACTGGCTAAAGTATGTATCGGTCATAAAGCGGGAGCCGGTGGTGTCATTGCGCGTGTCATAAAAAGAGACGTTCACGTCGCCGGTGACCGGATCCACGGCCATCCAGTGATTGAAGCGGTCCACGGGAAAAGCGAGCGAATCGGTCACGGGCGCTGCCGGCGACCAGGTATTGCCCTTATCGTCAGAGAACGACATGAGAATGTCAGTGTCAGATCCCGCTGCGTTGAGGTCAGTCCAGGAGCAGAAGAGGCGGCCGCGGTGCGGACCGTTAGAACGGTCAGCGCCACAGGAAGGATAGACCAGGGCGCGGCGGAAAACTTCGGCAGGAATGCCAATATCGAACGGCGCATTCTTGGCTGAGACAATGTTGGGCCGTTGCCAGGTGGCGCCGCCATCCGACGAGCGGGCAAAGGCAATGGTGTTGGCGGCAAAATCATTCCAGGCGACATAGACCGTACCGTCTGGTCCTACAAAAGGCGAAGCGCCAATGGAGCGGCCAGGGCCGTTGGGATCGTCAATGCGAACGGAATTAAAAGTGGCTCCGTGATCGGTTGAAGTGGCCACACGCACGCCGCCGCCGGTTGAGCCGCCGCTAGAAGCATCCCAGGCCAGATAAATGTTGTCGCGGAACGGACTGGCTGCATTGGTATCGGCGGTAATCATTGGCTTGTCATTAAAATGGTCAGACCCGCTGGCAAAAGAAAAGAACGTGGCCGCCGGATAAGTCTTCCCGCCATCAGCGGAGCGCGCTACTGCCATCACAGTGCCGTTCACGCCGTTGCCGCTGCCGAAGAAGACCACGATGTAGCCATAAAAAGCGTTGCCGCGCGTATCAAACACCACGGAAGGATCGGAGCCAAAGCGGATGCCATTTGCGCCAATAGCGGCAGGCAACGGCAGGTCAACGCCACCCCAACTGCTGCCGCCGTTGGTGGAGAAATATCCGCGCATGGGATCGCGGAAGATTTCATTCGAGCCTGCGGCCAGGATTTTAGGGTTGTTGGGATTAATGGCGACGAAAGTTTCACTCTGCGGCCCGCATTCATTGGAAACGTCCACGTTGGCGCCAATGCTGATGGAAGAATTTGCGCCATTCTGGTTCTCGGCTGAGTGGTTCAAAAGATATTGGTACTTGTTCCACCAGGTCGGATTATGTGAATTGTTCTGGGCTGAAAGTTGTAAGGCACAAATGAAAGTCGCAAGAAAGGAGACTGCCAGAGCAAGTCGTTTCACGGGAGAACCTCGCGGGACCAGGATGGGTCATTCTGTGGTTCGACATTATGCACCGTCTCAGGCAAAGCTTCAAGCAGGGTTTCCGGCTGGCTTTCGATCTGCGCTCATCCGTGTGGGCCTGCGGTAATTTGTTTTGGTTTGCTCCGCGCCTACGCGAGCAAGCTGGGTTACGCTGCTGCCACAGCGATTCTTCGCGATGCTTTCTGCCACTCCAGCAGCCCCGCGATGCACATCGCCAGAAAGAACGCGTACAGCGCAGACGTGAGATAGAGCTGTTTGTAAATGTAGAGCCCGATAACCAGCACGTCGCCAACAATCCAGAACCACCAGTTCTGAACGATCTTTTTGGACATCATGAATTGCGCAGTCAGAAAAAGCGCGACAGTCAGGCCGTCGGCAAATGGGACGGTGCTGGGCGTAAAGCGCCTGAGCACCCAATAGAGGATAGCGGTGGCAGCGACGGCCATTGCCAGGTATCCCACAACTGCGGAAAGAGACGCGGTTTTTACTTCCAGTTCGCCGTGTTGCAAGCCGCCGTGCAGCCAGTTCCACCAGCCGTAGATAGCAATGGCAATGTAGACGAATTGCAGGCCGGCATCGGCGAACAGGCCGGACTTATAGAAAATGATAAGTAGACAATATTGTTGGTGATCCCGATGGGCCAGTTCCAGATGTTTTGCTTTACCAGCAGCCAGACGCAGAGAGCGCCGGTGAGCGAGCCCATAAGTTCCTGCCAGTTGCGCGCAAGAAAACCCGTGATCTCCGGCCAGATGGAATGCATTCCCGCGGGTTAAGGCTTGCCTTCGCCGGCCTTATAGATATAGCGGATAGAAGGTTTATAGATCAGCAAGGCAGAAGCGCTGCCGCGGTTCACCTTGATGCAGTTGCGGTCGTACCACTCAATGCAGCCTTGCACTTCTTCGCCGTCTTTCATCACCACCACCACGGGCGTCTTGCCCTGGATCTGTTTCTGGTAATAGTAGTTTTCGGCGTGGGTCTGCTCGGGAGGGCCGCTGCGGCGAGCGACGGCGGGCGCACGGTCTGTGCGTTCCAGCCGCTCACGGCGTTCTGAGACTGGTTCAGTGCGTGGAGCCGGCGCACTCAAGGAAGGCCGAATCAATTTTCGGCTGACAAATTCTTCTTCTTGTGTACGCTCGGGAGCCTGACGAGCGGCTGTCGAATCCATTCCATCTTTCATAATTATTCCGTCCCGCTTCAAATCGAAAACTGCACCCGCAAGTAAAAACTTGCTCGGCTGGCCGAGCTGAATCCCAGAAAATGTGGGCGAGAATTCAGTGCGGGTTAATGCTGTAACCGTACCACAGCGCGGATTAGCTTTCAATTGCCTGAAAGGCCAATCACCCTGCGTGATTTCTTCTGTGTTTTATCGAACGCAACGGGATGCACCATTGGACAACTGTCATCTTTCCAGCGCCAGCGCAAATGCGTCCAATGAAAGCGGTCGCAGGACGTTGCGCCGCATTCCGCTTTGCACTTGTCCCAACTGATAGTTTGCCTGGGTAATCCAGTTGAAATCCACGGCCGCGGCCAGCGACTTCAATTCCGCGGCAATATCCGTGTTGCGGACCAGCTCCGGAGCATTTGAAACCAGCGCCAGCAAGTCTTTCAGCAGACCATAAACCGCGCCCAGCAGGCGGTCAGTCTTTTCCTTGCCCTCACCGCCCGCGCGATATGTTTCCGTGGTGCGAAACAGGTCAGAATGCTCGCCAGATCGGACGGCTGTTACCAGCAGCGTGAGCGCGTCTTTACGGGCAGACATATATTCTTCCAAATTGAGCGTCCGTGCTCGACCCACAGCGCCGCCGCTCAATCGGGCTACAAGCTGGCGCTGGCGCGCATTCCATTC
>JBARNL010000106.1:0-4216 GCA_049802955.1 Candidatus Angelobacter sp. | reverse complement strand
GTTGGTGGAGACGTGCCCTTCAACCATGGCCTTCATGCTGCCCGGAGTTACCCACACGCTCATGTAAACGTGGATGATGAAAGCGGCAATGGTGATCAGCGCGGTGGCGGAGTGAATAAAAACTGTGATCGGAAGCACCCAATGGAGTTCACGAGGCATTTTCTCCGGGATCCACATAATGATTCCGGTGATGAGAAGGATGAACGTGCAGTACAGCATCACCCACCAGAACTGCTTCTGTCCGGCGTTGAAGCGGCCTTGCGGCGGCATCAATTCATCGTGGTGCTCAGCATAAGCGCGAATGTTCTTCGACCACTTTTCATCTTCGGGGATTTTCCGCATATCGCGCTTCCACATGCGATGCATCCAGAAAATGGTGGCCAGATAGATCAGTCCGATCCAGGGGTGCCAGTAGCGAATGACTGCCGGGCCGCCGAGCACGTAGGCGAGCCAGTAAGCCAGCGGCGTAAAAATGGCCAGCCCCGTGAGCAAGAGATAGGTATAAGCAATGGCGTTGATCCAGTGATAAGCGCGCTCGGCAAAGTTATAGCGCTGGACCTCATCTTCCGGTATTGCCGTGGTTGGACGCGCAATAATTCCGCCGCTCATCGCTTCACCTCCTCGACCTTGTCAACCTCTTTGGGGCCGAAACGGACATAGTGCATGAATACTCCGAGCACGCCTGCCACCATGCCGATGCCGCCAATCCACTTAAGCGGGCCTTTCCACAATTTCACAAAGATTGGGACTCTGGGATCGGCCGGCAGACCGCCATAATTCTCTGGATGCTTGGCATCGCCCAGCACATAAATTACGTGAGTGCCTTTGACCCCGGCGGGATCATAGACGCCCGCATCCGCGTGGCCGTTGCCATGCAGCTGAGCAACGCGCTTTTCGGCTTCAAACTTCATATCTTCCTTACTGCCGAAGTGCAGGCAGCCGGTGGGACATGATTTAATGCAAGCCGGCTCCAGGCCAGCGCCGACGCGGTCAGAGCAGAGCGTACACTTATAAACTTTCTTGGTGGCCTCGTTGAACTTGGGAATATTGAATGGGCAGCCCGTAACGCAATACTGGCAGCCAATACAGTTTGCCTGGTTGAAGTCCACGATGCCGTTGGTGTACTGCACAATTGCGCCATCGGCAGGGCAGGCGATAAGGCAGCCAGGCTCTTCGCAGTGCATGCACTGGTCTTTGCGCATCAGCCATTGCAAGCCGCCATCGGTTTCAACTTCATTGAACTTGATCAGGTTCCAGAAATTCCATGCCGTTTCCGGCATGGTCTGGTAGGTATTATCGAAGGTGGTTTCGCGGAAGTCATAGCCGTTCCACTCAACGCAAGCCACTTCACAGGCCTTGCAGCCGATGCAGGTAGTGGTATCGATCAGCTTGCAAACGTCATAGTCGCGAGTAACTCCGATATGCTTGGCGCCATCTGATTGCGTGTATTCCCCGCCGCCAGGAATGCCACCCGTATGCGCGGAGATAGCTTTGATTTCTAAATTTCCATTGCTCATGGCGTATCTCCTTAAGCCTTCTCGATATTCACCAGGAAGCCTTTAAACTCTGGTGTGTAAGCGTTGGGATCGATTGCCGTCGGCGACAGCACGTTGGCGCCATTGCGCTTGTCTTCAGGACGGCCGTCGCCTATTCCGCGATAAGCCCAGTGGATGGGAATACCAACCGGATAAACCGGATCGTCTTTCCCAGCAAGTTTCAACGGCTGAATTCTCTTGGTGACCATGGCGCGAGCATAGTAAACGCCAAATTCCTTGCCGTCTTTCGATCCGCTTCTGGCCGTGGAGACTTTCAGCCTGTCGCCCCCCTTAATGGAGAGCTTCGACGCCAATTGCTCCGACATTTCCACGAACGGCTCCGGCACAAGCTGCATGTTCATGGGATTGTTCTTGGTCCAGTAGTGATAATGCTCGGTCAAGCGGTACGTGGTGCAGGGATATGGGAACTTGTCTGACGTTCCGTATTTATCCATGTCCGACTTGTAGCGCTTCACCACAGGACTGTTGGTCTGCTTGGGATGGAAAGGATTGACCAGCGGGCTCTCCACTGGTTCGTAATGCTCGGGGAAAGGCCCGTCTGCCATGCCGGCCAGCGGCACAAAAAGCCGTCCCAGACCTTCAGGATTCATGATGAAGGGGCCCATGTGGTCCTTGGGATTGGAATCCGGTTTGAAGTCCGGCACGTCATTCCCGGCCCACTTGCCCGTGGATTCATTGAACCAGACTTGCTTGCGGCTGGGATCCCAGGGCTTGCCCGATAGATCGCAGGATGCCCGGTTGTACATGACACGGCGATTCATCGGCCATGACCAACCCCATCCAGGATGGATGCCCAAGCCGGAAGGATCTGCAGGATCGCGGCGCTGAGTATTGGAGCCAGCATCCGGCCAGGAACCGCAATAGAGCCAGTTGCCGGAGGTGGTGGTTCCATCATCGCGCAGCCAAGCAAAGCCAGGGAGCTGCTGGCCGGCTTTCCAGTCGGATGGCGTCTGCTTTTCATCATGCAGGTCAGCCAGCGCCTTGCCGTTGATCTCCTTGGCGACCTCGGTCAATGATGGGCTGTACGGCGTGGTATATGCCCACGCCAGATTCAGGATTGGGTCTGGGAACTTCGTTTCCGGTTTGTCCTTTTCCTGCTGGTACAGTTCACGAACTTTCAAGAAGATGGTGGCCAGGATTGCTTGATCCAGCTTGGAATCTCCGGGGGTGGGGACAGCGGCCCACTTCCATTGCAGCCAACGCGCTGAATTGACAAAGGTGCCGTCTTTTTCCGCAAAGCCCGCTCCGGGCAGCCGGTAGACTTCTGTCTTGATCTGCTTTTTCTCTTCGTCAGTGATTCCCGGCGATTGCCAGAAACTGCTGGTTTCTTCAGGATAGATATCGCAGACAACCAGCCATTCGGCCTTCTTCAGGGCATCGATATTCTTTTCACTGTTCGGGCCAATAGCGACGCCGTTCATGCCAAAGCTGATTAAGCCTTTGACCTTTCCGGCGTACATGCCATCCCACAGTTCAACCCATGAATATTTGCGGTCAATCTTGGGAAGATAGTGGAAAGCCCAGTCGTTCTCCTTTTTGGCGGCATCACCGTACATCGCTTTCAGGAAAGAAACGGCAAACTTGGGGGTATTTGACCAGTAGTTGAACGAATCCCACTCCTTGGGCTTGGAAGGCTTGGGAGTAATGCGGGTGATGTACGTTTTGAAATCCGTATCCGTAGGGGTTGGCACTTTGAGGTAGCCGGGCAGAATATCGAAAACGCCTGCCAGATCGGTTGCGCCCTGAATATTGGAGTGGCCGCGGAGAGCGTTTACGCCGCCGCCAGCGCGTCCCACATTGCCCAGCAGAAGCTGAGTCATGGCTGCCGTGCGGATGATCTGTGATCCAAAGGTGTGTTGCGTCCAACCCACGGAATAAATAATGGTGCCGACCTTCTTCATGTCTCCATCTTTGCGAATGGAGGTGTACATGTCCCAGGCCTTATTGAGTTTGTCCTGTGGAATTCCAGTGATACTGGATACCATTTCCGGCGTGTAGCGCGAGAAATGTTTCTTCATCAACTGGAAAATGCAGCGCGGATGCTCAAGTGACAGATCGTAAGCCGTATTCGCCGGCAATGATGGAGCCGCAGGAGCGCCGGTGGTAGCCTTTGCGCCGACCGGGCCTTGCGCCTGATATCCCTGTCCGGCTCCGCCATTGGGGCCGGCGGCTTTCGCTGACGGAGTGGCGGGAGCCGCTTGTGCGGCGGTTTCCGGTGTTGCCGGCCCGTCGCCCGCGGCGATGGCAGCGGCAGCGGTGCCAGTCACGTTTCCACCTTCTTCGTAATTCCAGGAAGAGACGTCGTACTTTAAACCAGCAGCGTCAAAGCCGGAGAAGAAGCCGTCTTCAGGCAGCTTAAAGCCCTTCTTCACGATCAGAGGGGCGTTGGTGTAGTTGATTACGTAATCTTTGGCATAACGGTTATTCTGCAGCGCGTAATTGATCAGGCCGCCCAGGAAAGCGATGTCTGAGCCGGCGCGAATCTGGCAGAAATGGTCAGCCTGCGATGCCGTGCGCTGAAAGCGCGGGTCAACCACGATGACCTTGGCATTGCGTACTTTTTTGGCCTCAACTACCCACTTAAAGCCGCAAGGATGATTTTCCGCTGGATTGCCGCCCATGATCAGCATCACATCGGCGTTCTTGATATCTACCCAGCC
>JBARNL010000105.1:0-3816 GCA_049802955.1 Candidatus Angelobacter sp. | reverse complement strand
CGGCAGAAGCTGTGGCGAAATACGGTTTGCTTTATGGATCGGCGCTTGGTCTTTGGCGGATCTTACGTTGCAATCCGTTCGTGCGTGGCGGGTATGACCCCGTTCCAACAAAAAAGTGCGCGAGACGTGTAGCCGCTGAGCGGCCCAACGCAGGGCAGAATAGTTAGCAGGAACAAAATCGAAAATCGGTTCGGACTGAAGCAACAAGATTGATAGATTGATAGAAAGAAGCAAGGTTCTGAGGTGCCGAGCCGCATGACGTAAGCGCAAGGCAGGCTATTTTGATAGACAAGGCTCCGACGTGTCGGAGCAACCCACAAGAAAAGACGACTCATTGACTGAATATCGCAATCCACAGAATGAACCCGGCTCAGACAAGCGCATGCTTCTGGCCCTGGTAGCTGTATTTGTGGTGCTTGGCGTTATGCAATACTTCATGCCCAAGCCCCAAACTCCTCCGGACAAAGGGCAGCAGAAACAGCAGCAGCAAGCCCAGCAGAAACCGATTCCAGTGGCAGTTCCGGCCGCATCCTCCACTCCTGCATCGCCTAAAGCTCCGGCAACTGCGGCGGCAAAAGTTCCCGTTAAGATGGCCACCGTCGAGAAAGAAACTGTTTTAGAGACTCCGATGTATCGCATCACCTTCACCAACCGCGGCGCAAGCGTGAAATCGTGGTTGCTGACCGAAAAGGAAAAATTCAAAGGCGGCACGGAAAAGTACAAGTACACGGACGATAACGGCAAACCGTTTGAGTTGGTTAATCCAACCGTAGCCAGTCAGCTCGGATATCCGCTTTCATTCTTTGCCTATGACAAGGACCTGGAAAAAAAGCTAAACGAGTCGCTTTATGTGGGTGGCGCGCCCAGCGGCTCAACATCCGGCGCGCTGACGTATGAGTTCTCAGATGGTGACGTCACGGTTCGAAAGACGTTTCGACCCGACAAAGACTTTATCCTCAGCGTTGAAACTGAAGTTCTGCGCAACGGCGAGCAAGTTGCAGCCTTCCCCCAGTGGGCCAGCGGTTTCGGGGACCAGATGGCGCCAGCTTCCTATACCAAGAGCAGGGTTGATTATCAGCAGGGCTCAACCTTGGAACGCAAGGACCCAAGTTCCGGCGGAATCATAAGAAGTAAAAAATGGATCGTAGGCGGGCAGACTGTGCCCGGTCCGCTGGACTGGGCAGCAACCGCCGACCAGTATTTTGCCGTGGCTTTCCTGCCGGATAATCCCAAAGATTCAACGCTGGTCACGTTGAACTCTCAGGCAGAAGTTCCCAAGAATCCTGACAAGCCGAATGAAGGCAAAGACAAAGGCAATGTTGTTGGGCTGGCTTTTGGAAACATGAGCGGACCAACACATATCCGCGTGTTTGCCGGCGCTAAAGCCGTGGATATGCTGGAAAGCATTCAGAGCCATCCGGGTGGTCCGGATCTACGCGGCATCTATGATTTTGGGACGTTCAGCTTTATCGCCCGGCCGCTATTCCTCTGGCTGAAATGGACATACACAACCTGGATCCACAACTGGGGCTGGGCCATCGCGTTTTTAACGCTGGTGATTACCATGGCGCTGCTGCCCCTGCGCATCTCCAGCATGAAGTCTTCACTGCGTATGCAGAGAATCCAGCCGCAGATGAAGTCCATCCAGGAGAAATACAAGCGCTATAGCCTGACTGATCCCCGCCGCGCGGACATGCAGAAGGAGATGCAGGCGCTCTATAAGAAAGAAGGCGTGAATCCGGTGGGCGGCTGTTTCCCATTGCTGTTGCAGATGCCGTTCCTGTACGCCTTTTACGCCATGTTGAACAACGCCATTGAATTGCGGCAGGCAAACTGGCTCTGGGTACACGATCTCTCCATGCCGGACCCGCTGCACATCCTGCCGATCATTATCATCGTGGCGATGTTTGTCCAGCAGAAGAGCGCGCCGCAGGGAGGCATGGATCCGGCGCAGCAGAAGATGATGGCTTTTATGGGCCCGCTCATGTTTGGCGCCTTCAGTTGGGCAATGCCTGCAGGTCTTTCTATTTACCTGGCGCTCAGCACGCTGCTGGGCTGGGGGCAGCAGACATTTATCAATCGCTCTGAGCTGGGCCAGCAGGTCAAAAAAACTATTGAAAAACGAAATGCACGCAAGCGTTAAGGGCGAAGCTGTAAAAATTCTCCGGGAGTTTGGACGACAAATGCTGCAGGACAAGGTCGCAACGGCAAAGAAGATCGATGCTTTTCTGAAGAGCATTATTTCTTCAGGCGCGTTCAAATTGAAGTACCGCATCACGGTCAATCCTCCGCTTGTGCAGGATACGGAGACGCCGGATATCCTTGTGGAATTCGCCGGCCCTGACAGCCAACTGCTGCTGGAGCGCGGCGGAGAAGTCCTGCGGTCTTTTGAAGTCCTGACACATGAATCGCTTCATCTTCATGCTGAAGACCATGACAAAATCAGCTTTGATTGCAAAGGCTACCGCGCCGCGCGCCAGCAGGAATTGAAGCTGGCCGCCCAGGTAGCCGCTGATCGGGTATTGCAGAGCGGAGTGCCCTACTCATTTGCGCCCATGTCATCGCGCGAGCGCCGTTTGATTCATCTGGCTTTTCGCGACCACGCTTCTCTGGTCACCCAGAGTGACGGCGAAGGTGGACGCCGCTATGTGGTGCTTTATCCCAAGGACCACAAGCCCACGCGGCCGCCGCGGCGATAGAAATCGCCCTATTTGGTTCAGACGCAAAGCCAGAATTGCCTGGATTCCAGCCATATTTGCACCCGGACTACTAACCCCTCGATTAAACTATCCCTGCTTAGTAATAAATTCTTCCACTGCGAGTTTTCTTACATGTCTACAACCGTGACCATGATCGGTGAAGTTCCCATCTTCGGATTGCTTGACGAAGAAGAGCGCGAAGCCCTGGCCCAGATGATGGACTGTCGCAACTTCAAAGCAGGTGAAACAATTTTTCATTACGGCGATGCAGGCGGCGAGATTTTTATCCTGCGTTCCGGACGAGTTGAGCTTTTCATCGAAAGCACGGAAGGGCAAAAAATTGTTCTCTCAGAGAATGAGACTGGTGACGTTATCGGCGAAATTTCTTTTCTGGATGGCGGCGCGCGCACAGGCACCGCCATGGCCATTGAAGAAACGCAGATGCTGGTCATGCATCGCGACCGGTTGCTGGAGTTCATCGATAAGCATCCGCATGCCGCCATGGACCTGCTTACCGCCATGGGACGCCGACTGCGCGCCACCGACGAGCTTCTACGTACGCAGGTTTCACGCAACCCCAATCTGGAAGAAGAAGAACGCCTGACTTTTGGCCAGCGCATTGCAGACAAAGTAGCTTCTTTCGGCGGTTCGTGGACTTTTATCATCATCTTCGGCGTCATACTTGCCATCTGGGTCATTCTTAATTCAACGGCGCTGCTCAGAGACCACTTTGATCCTTATCCGTATATCCTGTTGAATCTATTTTTGTCGATGATCGCCTCCGTGCAGGCGCCTGTGATCATGATGTCGCAGAATCGCTTATCGTCAAAAGACCGCTTAAAGTCAGACCTGGATTTCGCAGTGAACCTGAAGGCGGAGCTGGAAGTGGCCCATCTCCATCGCAAAGTCGATCATATTTACGAGCGGATTGAAGACCATTTTGCCCGGATGGAAAGAGCAAATAGCAATAGCAGTTAGCAATTAGCTTTCTGAAATCCCGAATCCGCGACCACACTGAGTGTGGTTCTTTTGGGATCGCAAATGAAGCGGGTGAGGGGGCCCACCGGCACTCAACTCTGGCGGTTCATGATTTCTCGAGCCTGCTCAAAGGCGATCC
>JBARNL010000104.1:0-1905 GCA_049802955.1 Candidatus Angelobacter sp. | reverse complement strand
TTCAGCACGCGAGCCAATTCAACACAACGCGGTCTCATAAACTCGATATATGCCTGAGTTGATGCATGGCGGTCCTCGAACGCGCGCTGCTCTCTCTTCTCACCCCAGAAGACCTCATAGTTTCTATTTGAATTAAAAGGCGGGTCTAAATAGATCAAGTCCACGCAGTGCGGCGGAAGCTTCGCCAATTGCTCCAGGTTATCACCGCAGTAGATCACTTCGGTGTCGATAAGAGCAGGAATGGCTGCGGAACGTCTGGGGCGTTGCCGTATCTTACTTTTCACTTTCTGCCTTGCTTAAAAAGATTCTTAGAAATGACTTCTCTTGGGGGAGGCTGAACTTTACTACTGCACTACTATTGAGTCAATACTTAAAGTTAGAGAATGTGCCGGACCGGTTAACCTTTGCTTCAACCAAGAGGGAATGCACTGCTGGGGATCGTATGCTGAGCTTAAGATAGCAAAAACCGGAAGCCTCCGCCTTAATATCCACAGAATTGGTACAACTTTGCTGCAATACTTATTCCCAGATTTGATAGACTTTGCACAATTCACTCCAGGCCAGCACTGGACCAGCCAATGGCGTTTGGATTAAAAGTTACAATCTTGACTGGAGTTCATTTCTCATGCCGTCGCACAGCAACCAAACTGCATTTTTCAGAGTCGATCCGCGTCTCGCCGCTTTACTAGGAGAAAACTATCGATCTAGCGAACTCGCAATTAAGGAACTTATTGACAATTCCTGGGATGCTGACTCAGACAATGTCTGGGTTGCATTGCCCGGTGTTTTAACTGGAGAACCGATTGCCATAAAAGACGACGGTAGCGGTATGACTGAACAAGAAGTCAGATCGGAATATCTTACTGTCGCACGGGATCGCACCACAACAAAAGGTGAGTTAACCTCACGCTACAAGAGAAGCGTCAAAGGGCAAAGAGGCATTGGCAAATTTGCTGGGTTGATGGTCGCCGACCACATGAGTCTTGAAACGCGAGCAAGGGGCCGTGTGACCCGCCTTGAGATTCCACGCCAAACATTGGAAACTGCGGCACGCGATTTGGAGCAGATTCCTCTCCCTATCAACGTTTCTGATTGCGCGGAAAGCGAAAGAGGCACCACCATACTTCTTGCTGAGCTGAATCAGCGGTTAACGTTTCCCGACGAAGATCGTCTCAGGGAGCTTCTTGTATTGGAATATGGACGGGAAGAGGGATTTGCAATTTGGGTTAATAAAAAGCGAGTTACGGCAGATGATATTCCAGGCCAGCAGTTCCAATACAGCAAAGCCCTGCCATTCGCGGGCGAAGTTTTTCTAACTTTCAAGATATCTCCCGACAAGAAACCGATTCGCAATTCTGGAATCACTCTGCGAATTGGCAGCAAGGTTGTCGGTAAGCCCAGGGTGTTTGGTTTGGATAGTGATCCTGATGTGCCAAGACCAGTCCTGAAACGGCTTTACGGCGAGGTGAGGGCCGATGCGCTTGCTGCCGATGCCACCGCAGATTGGGAAGCGATCGTCGAAAATAGCAAAGGGTACGCCGAACTAGAGGAGTTCGTTAGACCATTACTGAAAGAACAGATTCGAAAAACATTTAAGCAAGAGTTCTCCGCCCAAAATGCCAGAGTTCAGCGTGAAGTAAATTTACGTTTAGCAAAGCTACCAGAAAACCGCCGCGAATACGCAAAACGGGCAATCGAGCGAATCATGCTTCAGTTTTATGGCGAAAAAGAAGAACGCATTATTCCAATAATCAGTGTGGTTCTCGATGCGATGGAACATGATGAGTATTGGGAGGTACTGCGGGAAATCGATCGCACTCCCCGAACAGATGTTCAACTATTTGCGGAAAGCCTTGGACATTTTGGCATTGTGGAAATGGCATTGATCGGGCGCCAAGCCCAGAG
>JBARNL010000103.1:0-1806 GCA_049802955.1 Candidatus Angelobacter sp. | reverse complement strand
CAACTGGCTTACATCAAGAAGGGCGCGGCGGAGATTATCCATGAGCGCGAACTGCGCGAGCGCCTGGATAATTCCTTGAAAACCGGCAAGCCGATGCGAGTAAAAGCGGGCTTTGATCCCACTGCCCCCGATCTCCACGTTGGCCACACGGTACTCATCCGCAAGCTGAAGCATTTTCAGGACCTCGGACATACCGTAATTTTTCTGATCGGTGACTTCACCGGGATGATCGGCGACCCCACGGGCCGCTCGGTCACACGGCCGCCGCTTACGCGCGCCGATATCGACCGCAACGCCGAGACGTACAAAGCCCAGGTCTTTAAGATTCTTGATTCGCAAAAGACTGTGGTTGATTTCAATTCGCGTTGGTTTTCAAAGATGACGGCTGAGGATTTCATCCGGCTGGCAGCGAAATTTACCGTGTCGCAGATGCTGGAGCGCGAGGAGTTTCACAAGCGTTTTCAGGAAGAGAAGCCCATCGCCATTCATGAGCTGTTGTATTCCATCTGCCAGGGCTATGATTCTGTCGCTCTGGAAGCCGATGTGGAACTGGGCGGCACCGACCAGAAATTCAACCTGCTGATGGGACGCGTACTGCAGAAGGATTACGGTCAGCCGCCCCAGATCATTCTGACCATGCCGATCCTGGAAGGCACCGACGGCGTGCAGAAAATGTCAAAGTCGTATGGGAACTACATCGGCATAAGCGAACCGCCGCAGGAGATTTACGGCAGAGTAATGTCCATATCTGACGAGCTGATGTGGCGCTACTACGAATTGCTTACGGATGTGAAGGTGCCTGAAATTGAGCAAATGAAAGCCGATGTCGCCGCTGGCAAGCAGCACCCAATGCAGATAAAGAAGGCACTGGCGCGTAGGATCGTCCAGGATTTTCATGGAGAGCAAGCTGCCGCGGCAGCGGATGAAAATTGGGCAAAGCAATTTCAGAAGGATGAGGTACCGGAGAATGTGGAGAGACAAACCGTTGCGCTTGCGAGCATATTAGCAAGCGATGATATTCAGGATGGCAAGCTGCCGCCAGTGATCCGCATGGATAAATTAGTATTGTTGGCTGGCCTCGCTGAATCCGTTAAAGAAGCGCAGCGAAAGTTGGAACAGCGAGCGGTGAAAATCAACGATAAGGTATTTGAAAAGCGATCAGCGGTCCTCGATGCAAGAGAATTTGTGCTTAAAGCTGGCAGAAAGATGAAAAGAATCCAAATCATTTGATTTGTGGCACAGGCACTCCGGGCTGTGCTGATTGATACAAGAAGGACGCAGGCACAGACAGGAGTGTCTGTGCCACAAAACACTAATGTTATCCTCGGTGGCGCCCATCACAACAATGCATTTCTACAGAAGAAATCTGCCGCATATCGAAAGTCTCAATGCAACATATTTTGTGACTTTCCGCGCCTGGGAAGTTTCATATCTGCCACCAGCGACGAGATCGATTGCATTGAAGCATTGCCTCTTCGAAAATGGCAGAAGAATCGAGCTTCATGCCTGTGTCATTATGCCGACCCATGTTCATCTCCTGTTTACCACGCTTGAAGATGAACGTGGCGAACCATTCTCCCTGGGAGAAATTATGAAGGGTATCAAAGGTGTTTCGGCTCGCAATATTAACAACCTGCTGGGAAGACGAGGGCAGCTCTGGCAAGACGAATCCTTTGACCGTATCATGCGCGCCGGAGAATTTCAGGATAAGCTCGAATACATCATCGCTAACCCCATTAATGCGGGACTTACATCTAGACCCGGTGAGTATGAATGGGTGTGGACGCAAGAGCCACAGGCAAGAGT
>JBARNL010000102.1:0-1914 GCA_049802955.1 Candidatus Angelobacter sp. | reverse complement strand
AGCGGAATTGTGCTGGCGCTGGATCTTGGTCGATTGCCGGATGCGCTGAAGACGTTTGACCGCGTGCGCGCTCTGGCCGCACAGACAAACAACCAGCGTGAAGCCATGCAGGCGATACTTTATCGTGGAGAGGCGCTTTACCGTATGGATAAGCTCCCCGAAGCAGAAAGGGAATTTACCGCAGCGCTGGCGGAAGCAGACAAGCTGGGCACTGTAGAAGAACAGTGGAAAGCCGTAAACGCGCTGGGCAAGATTGCACTGAAGAAGGGCGATAAGGCAGCAGCGGAAGCGAAATTCCGCGATGCTATCCATCGCATTGAAAGCCTGCGTTCGCAATTGCAGCTCTCGCGGTTGAAGGCGGATTTTCTGGCGGACAAGCGCGATGTTTACGATGCGCTGATCAAGCTTCTTCTGGAACGCAATGACGCTGCCGCCGCATTTGAGTTCATGGAGCGCAGCCGCGCTCGCGTTTTCCAGGACAGATTTTTTGGGGCAAAGCTTTCGCCCGACGCTCTGACGCTGCACTCCATACAGGCGCGACTCGATCCGCAGACCGCGCTCATTGAATTCTGGGCGGGATCCGGTGGCGTGGCCGCGGTGTGGGTAACGCGCAATTCGGCGGGCATTTCGCAAAGCCATTTTTCCGCCAGTGAAATGGATACGTTGCAGCGCTTCGTTACCGGGCTCCCGGACAATCTCAGCAACAAGTGGCAAAAAGATTTCCAGAAAATAAGCAGCATGCTGCCTCAGGATATTGCGCCTTTTGCTCAAGACCGTTACTCGCATGTGTTGATCGTTCCGGACGGTTTCCTCAGCCTGCTGCCGATTGAACTTCTGCCCACGGCTTCCGGAAAGCCGCTACTCGAAACCCGTGACGTTACATATATGCCTAGCGCCGTGTTGCTGCTGCGCGGCGCGTTGCAAAAGCCTTCTGCCACGCGGCTGCCGTGGCAGCAACAGCTCGTTGGCTTTGGCGATCCAGCGGTCATCGGCGGCGGTGAAAGCTCGCTTACCAGCGCGCCTCGCGGCGAGATCAGCGGATCGCTGCCTGCATCGGGCGAGGAAATTCGCGGCATCGCGCGTATGAGCGCCGGCCGCACGAAACTTTTTCTTGGCCCTGACGACCGCAAGCAAACGTTCTTCACGTCCGCTCATTCCGGCGCTGCGTTGCTGCACGTAAGCACACACGCTGTTGCGGACATGGATGATCCTGAGCGTTCGCGCCTTCTTTTCTCGCCGGACGAGCCCGGCCAGCCGAACAATTATTTATTTCTCAAAGAGCTATACGATCTCGATCTTCGCGGCACCAGCCTGGCCACCCTTTCCGCCTGCGACACTGAGCGCGGACGCCTTGTGCCGGGCGAAGGCATTCAGGCCTTCAGCCGCGCGCTGCTGGCCGCGGGATCGCGCTCTGCGCTGACCACGCTATGGCGCGTTCCGGATGGACCAACATCACAATTCATGCAGCACTTCTATTTCTATCTGCTCAAGAAGCATCAATCGAAAGCACAGGCGCTGCGGCTGACCAAGTTGGAATTTCTTCATTCCGGGACCGAGCTTAGCCATCCAAAATACTGGGCGGCTTTTGTTCTTAATGGCGACGGCGCTGAGCCCGTTCCGCGATTCATCCCCTGGCAAGTGCTGGCACTTCCCATTCCAATCATTGCGCTCGTCGTGTTTATCTTCGTGAGATTGCGGCGGAGAAAAAAACTTGTCGCTGGAGCGGTTTTAAAAAAACAAACAAAAGGTCCCTCTGGGCTACTCGCCCGCTGATGAAAGCGCGGGCTCGCTTACGCCCATCGGGATGACGCGCCTTAGGGAGACTCTGAATAAGTTTTGTGTTATCCACAGGGATTGGAGGTACATTGCGGAATAGGAGCAGCGTACCGCGAATCATGAAGCAGAGGACATTGG
>JBARNL010000101.1:0-6763 GCA_049802955.1 Candidatus Angelobacter sp. | reverse complement strand
ATTACCCAATTACGCGATTACCAAATTCTTCAGTAAGCCAGCAGCACTCTCAAGTCACTCACATTGTTTCCCGTCGGGCCTGTCTGGATCGTGTCCCCCAGCTTTTCAAACTGCGGAAATGCGTTGAATCCTTTGTAGTGCGCAGCCACGTCGAGCCCGGCTTTTTGCGCTCGTTCCAGCGTCGTGCCATCGGCCACAGCGCCCGCCGCCGGGCTTACGCCGTCGATTCCATCTGTTCCCGCGCTCAGTACCGTGATGTTTTCGCCGGCAATCTTCTGCGCGCAATAGAGAGCAAAATGCTGATTGCGTCCGCCCGCCCCTGCATTCGAAGGAACCTTCACCGTGACCTCGCCGCCGGAAATGATGCACACCTTGGCCACGTTCTTTCTTAAAGTGCCCAGCCGATCCAGCAGATAATCCGCTGCCCGCGCGTAATCCCAGTCGTCACAACTGTGGTCGATTTCTACGGCAAAGCCGTGTCGAGCCGCCGCCGCTGCCGCCGCTTTTTCCGCTGTCTCATTCGACAGCACTTTCCACCAGCGTGAGCGGACAAAGGCCGCATCATCCTGCTTGGGCGTTTCATCCAGTGCGCGCCGTTCAAACAGCTCGCGCACAGAGGCGGGAAAATCCGGCAGCATGTTGTGTTCATGCGCGATGCGATAACAATCTTCTACGGTGCTGGCATCGGGCATGGTTGGTCCCGACGAGAGCGAATCCAGCGCGTTCTCCGGCACGTCTGAAACCATGATGGAAACCTGCTGCGCGCCATTGCCAGGCACGGCCATTCGTCCGCCTTTCACTGCCGAAAGATGTTTGCGTATCGCATTGATCTGCGCGATGGGCGCCCCGGAATTCACCAGCGCCTTGTAGGTTGCGACAAGATCAGGCAGCGTAATCTCCGGGTCTGCCGGCTTTTCCACGGCAGCCGATCCGCCGCCGCTCACTAAAAAAATAACCAGCGACTGCGCATTCAGGGCGCCAAGCGTTTTCAAAATCGCCTCGGCCCCGCGCACGGACTCTTCATTCGGCAAGGGATGTCCCCCGGCAAAATAGCGGTATCCCGCAAGCTGGTACGGGTGCGGATTGGGATCAACGATAATCCCTTCCACGGATGCGCCAACCTGGCGTGCCAATATTTCCGCCATGCGATGTGCTGCCTTGCCAAAAGAAATTGATACCACGCGGCTGTAGGACTTGAGATCATACAGGTCATCGCATACGCGCAGCACGCCGCGCTGATAATGCACCTGGCGTTCAAAAGCTTTTTCAATGCTGGCTTCAGATAGCGCGTGCAGAAAGATTTCGCGCGCCGCCGATCGCATGCTGTGGCCAATCGACATTAGCTGGCTTCCGCCTTGCGTCCTGCCGCGAAGAGCCTGCTCACCCAGGCATGAATGGCGGCCTGCATCTCCGGCAAATGGCCTTCAAAGAAATGGTCGCCGCCTTCCACGATCACCATCTCTTTCGGCTCGGGTGCGGCCTCAACAACTTTTTTCAAGCTCTCAGGCGGACCGTATTGATCACGCGATCCGCTGACAAAAAGTTTTGGCCGGGTGCAGCCTGGCAGGTACTTATACGTGTAAGCGCGACCCTCCACGCCTACAGGCGTTCCCAAAGAGATCAATCCCACCACGCGCTGGTCGTCACAGGCGACGCGCAGGCCCGTCGCTGCGCCAAAAGAAAATCCGCAGAAGATCATGGGCAGGTGAAATGCGGAATCAAGCCAGTTGAGCGCCGCGCGCACGTCTTCCTGCTCGCCGTGTCCGCGATCATGTTCGCCTTCGCTCAGGCCGGCGCCACGAAAGTTGAATCGCAGCACCGGGAAGCCAAAGCCGCTCAACGATTTCATGGCGTGGTAGACCACCTTATTGTGCATGGTGCCGCCAAATAAAGGGTGCGGATGGCAGACCAGCGCGGCATGCGTTGCTTCCGGCCGGCCCTCATTCAGCAAAGCTTCCAGCCGCCCGGCAGGCCCATCGAGAAAGAAGGATTTGATTCCATTGGCCACAATATCTTTTACCAGAGTGCCGGCAGAAAAACCAAAATCACCACGGAGACGCGGAGGCACGGAGAAAACCAAAACTTACCACTGATTAACACGGATGACACTGATCTGAAATGTTTAAGAAGGTCACAATAAAACCTTCCGATTCCCGATCTTCTCCGTGTCTCAGTGTCTCCGTGGTGAGAATTGGTTTAACCATTTATGCTGTAGAGCACTCATGGATCCCGTCGCCCTAACCCGCAGGCTTATCGATATTGAATCTATATCCGGCAATGAAGGAGCCGTGGGCGCAGAGCTGTATGAATTGCTCTCCAGTATGGGCTACACCACGCACAAAATGCCGGTAGCCCATGAACGCTTCAATGTGCTGGCCACGATTGACGGCCAGAAGCCGGATCTTGTGTTCTCCACCCACATGGATACGGTTCCACCGTTCATTTCTTCTTCTGAAGACGGCGACAATGTTTACGGACGCGGCTCATGTGATGCCAAGGGCATCATCGCGGCGCAGATTGCCGCTTGCCGGCACTTGCGCAAAGAAAGCCGCGCCGTGGGCATGCTGTTCCTTGTCGGCGAGGAGCGCGACAGCCTGGGGGCGAAGGTGGCAAATGAAAATGCCATAGGCAGCCGTTTCCTGATCAACGGCGAGCCTACGGAAAACAAGATTGCCACCGCTTCCAAAGGCGCATTGCGGCTACAGCTAACGGCAAAAGGGAAGATGGCGCATTCGGCTTATCCTGAACTGGGCGAACCGGCGATCGAGAAACTTCTTACGGCGATTGAGCGCCTGCGCGCCATGGAACTGCCGGTCAATCCGGAAGTGGGGACGTGTACGATGAATATTGGCCTGATTGAAGGAGGCCGCGCCCCCAATGTAATTCCCGATCATGCCCGCGCGCAGTTGCTTTATCGTCTTGTCGGTCCGGCTGGGGATTTGCGGCGACAAATTACGGCGCAAGTAAATAGTCTGGCTGAAGCCGAGTTCGTTCTGGAAATCCCGTTCATGAAGCTGCGCACCGTGGAAGGCATTGAGAGCATGGTAGCGAAATTCACCACTGACATTCCGGCGCTCACTAATTGGGGTGCTCCTGTGCTGCTGGGGCCGGGATCGATTCACGTGGCGCATACCGACCGTGAATACATTTCAAAAAAGCAGCTGCATGAGGCCGTGGACCTGTATTGCAAGATCGCTCGCCAGTTGCTGGAAAGCAGCAGTTAGCAATTAGCCGATAGCACTTAGCTTTGAGCATCGGGGTGAGATGTTCGCCTACCGCAGTGCATTCGATACTGATCGGTCTGGCTTTAGCTGCGCTAATTGCTAAGTGCTGATTTTCAACGGCCGTTCCGTCCACTGCACATCCCAGTATTTCCCGAACTTGTAACCCACTTGGCTGAAAATTCCCACGCTCTTGAAGCCAAACAACTCATGCAACTTGGCTGATGCTTCGTTCGGCAGCGTATAACCGCCAACAATTCGATTGATGTTTTCGCCGGCCAGCGCCTCAAACAATCCGGCATATAGCTTTCTGCCAATCCCTTTGCCCATGCTTTCATGGCTGCTATAGACCGTGGTTTCCACGGTGGTGTCATACGCTGCCTTCGGGCGGAAACGCATAGTGCCGGCATAACCCAGCACCCGGCCATCTTCTTCGGCCACAACCAGCCGGTATCGACCGGTCAAAGCAAATTGATCAAACCACGCCGTGCGTCGCTCCACCGTATACGGCTCAACATCAAATGTGACCGGTGTATGGATCACGTAGTGGTTGTAAATCTCCGTGAGTCGAGGAAGATCGGCACGGTTCGCTGGGCGGATGCGGATGGTCATACGAGAAATTCCTCAGAACGCATGAGTTCCCAGCGAGCTATTTTATGCTTTGCTGAATCCCACCGGGCTTACCAATCCGGCGATCATTGGCAGGCGCGCGGCGCCGATCAATCCGGCGTCGCCGCCCAGCAGGGCTTTGGTGATCATTGTGCCGCGCACGGAGCTGCCCGGTGCATTGCCGGCTTGATTGTTTTCAGTGGGCGCAGTAGCGCGATAAACAAAAGAATTTCTGCCCACGGTCTCCAGCATAGAGGGGGCAAACGCGTCCCAAGCGCTGGCCACTCCGCCGCCAATCACATACATGGGGAAATTGAAGATATTCACCATATCGGCAACCACGGTCCCCAGCGCTTTGCCGACACATTCAAAGATCGCGCGGGCCGGCGCATCGCCCTGCATGGCAAGATCAAAGATCACTTTAGAAGTGAATTCAACATCTTCCTTCAATGCGCGCGCCATATGGGGCGCGTTGCCGCTTGCAATCGCCTCCTGCGCCATGCGCTTGATGGCCGTAGCGGAAGCATATTGTTCCAGGCAGCCGCGGCTGCCGCAGTTGCATGGGTGGCCATCAGGTTCCACGTTGATATGACCAATCTCTCCGGCCATCCCTGTCATCCCATGCCAGATTTGTCCTTGCAGCACCAACCCGCCACCCACACCTGTTCCCAGGGTGAACATGCACATATCATCCACTGCTGCGGCGGCGCCCAACCACTTTTCGCCCATCGCCGCGGCGTTGGCATCGTTCTCCAGTATCACCGTGGTGTTCAGGCGGCGTTGAATCTCATCGCGCACCGGATAGTTATGCCAGCCGGAAAGGTTAGGCGATTCGCGCAGCATGCCTGTCTGCATTTCAATAATTCCGGGAACGCCAATGCCGATTCCGGCCAGTTCGCCGGCGCCGCCCTGCTTTGAGACAACTTCCAGAATCGCGACGCACATTTCGTCGATCACCTGGTCGCGCCCGCGCGCGACTTGCGTGCTGGTGGTAATTTTCTCCAGTACCCTGCCCCTGCTATCCACGGCAGCAATGCGCAGGTTGGTGCCGCCCAGATCAACTCCAATGGCCAATGTCGTCATTTTTGGATTATGACTCCTCTGCAAGCGCAGATGATTGCCTGCCTAGAGTAATAGCTTACCGCCGCGATTGCGAATTTCTGCCGGCTGTTGAACATTCAAAGCGAACGGTCTATCTTCTCCGGCATGCAAATTAAAGGAAAAACCGTGGTGGTGACCGGCGGAGCCAATGGAATCGGGCGGGCGCTCTGCCTCAGGTTCGCCAAAGAGGGCGCGAAATTTATTGCGGTGTCTGACGTGGACGAAGCCAACGGCAAAGCCGTGGCGGATGAGATTGAGAAAGGCCGGGCGGGATTTTTTCCCTGCGACGTATCGCAGGAAGCCCAGGTGAAAAATCTGGTTGAGTCAGCCAACAGAGCGGCTGGCCAGGTGGATATCTTCTGCTCAAATGCGGGGATTGCCGTGGCCGGCGGACCGGAAGCCCTAGACCGTGACTGGAAGCGTAGTTGGGAGATTAATACAATGGCGCACGTTTACGCCGCGCGCGCCGTATTGCCGCAAATGCTTGCGCGCAAAGAAGGTTATTTGCTGCAAACCGTTTCCGCTGCTGGATTGCTGACCTCGTTGGGCTCCGCGCCTTACGCAGTCACCAAGCATGCTGCGCTCGGCTTTGCCGAGTGGCTGGCTGTAACTTATGGCGAACAGGGCATTCGCGTTTCTGCGCTCTGCCCCCAAGGCGTGCGCACGAACATGTTGAAAGCAGACCATCCGGGCACAAAGATGCTGCTGGAGGGAGCAATTGAGGCTGAACAGGTGGCGGATGATGTTGTAAAAGCCATGGCCGAAGAAAGATTCATGATCCTGCCCCATCCAGAAGCGGGCAAGTTTTTTCAGAACAAGGCCAACGATTACCAGCGGTGGATCAGAGGCATGCAAAAGTTGCAGAAGAATATCGAGGCGAACTCTTTCTGAAAAGCCCGATTTCGCGCAGCACGGCAAAAGGAGAGCATTATCGCTATGAGTGCAGAAATTTTAAACTCTCGTGGTTATACGGTTCCCTCGCTGCGCTCGGGATTGCAGAAAGAAGAAGTTATTTCTGGCACTTGGGACAATAGTGCGTTCCCCTGCCGCCGACCACGATCTTCTTGATCGGCGTTTTGCACGTCAGGCACGGCTTGCCTTCCCGGCCATAGGCGCGGTGCTGGATCTGGAAGAAGCCAGCTTCGCCATCGGCGTCAACGTAATCAGAGATCGACGATCCCCCGGCGGCGATTGCCGCATGCAAAACTTTTTGCAGAGCTGCATGAAGCTTGCGCAGCTCGGATTTCGTCAGCGTATTGGCCCTGCGTCGTGGCCGGATGTGCGCGCGAAACAAAGCTTCATCGGCATAGATGTTTCCCACGCCGTGCAGCAGCTTTTGGTTGAGCAGCGCAGCTTTGATGGGGGCCTTGCTGTGATGAAAGAGTTGAGCAAAATCTTCCACACTGATGTTCAGTGGCTCAGCGCCCGGGCCACTAAAGCCAGCTTGGCGGACCTCCAGGCGACCGAAGCGGCGGGGATCGACGAACCGCAGCTCACGCCCTGAAGCAAGCTTGGCAATCAGATGAGTGTGCTTGGCGGTCTCTATCTCAGGAGGCGCAACCAGCATTGTGCCGGTCATGCCCAGGTGTACGATCCATTGTTGGCTGCTAGCAGATTTTCCGGACCCAAGATCAAAGACAATATGCTTGCCCACGCGGCGCAACTTCTTGATTTCCGCGCCTTCCAGCACCGCTGAAATTTCCGCTGCCGACGACTTGAGCGGCTCAGGCTTGCCGCCCACCCACACTGAATCAATGCGGTCCCCGGCCACGCGCTTGTCCAGCCCATTGGCAATTGTTTCCACTTCAGGCAATTCCGGCATTATTTCCTTA
>JBARNL010000100.1:0-7562 GCA_049802955.1 Candidatus Angelobacter sp. | reverse complement strand
GTCAGCATCTGCGCGTAGCTGGAGATCACGGCCAGCGGCGTATTAACTTCATGGGCCACGCCTGCGGCCAGCAAGCCGATGGATGAAAGCTTTTCCGCCTGGCTTAGTTGCGATTCCAGTTCCATCCGCTCGGTGATGTCATCGACAATGATGAGGCGGCCAATCACGTTAAATTTTCTGGTGACCAGAGGCGCAATGGCCACATTGGCAATGCGTGTGTCGCCAGCGCGGGTGTGCAGCCGGAACTTGTATAGGTTGTGAATGCCCGGATTCTGGCGCACGCGGTAAAACTCTTCCATGAACTCAGCCGGAAAGACTTCACTCAGCCGCTCATTGAGCACCTGCGAACGCGGCATGGCATACATGACTTCCATCTGCGAGTTCCAGGATTCGATACGGTCTTCCAAGTCCACAGCCAGCACGCCAACGCTGATGGATTCCACAATGTTCTCGTTGAAATCCTTCAGGCGTTCGTACTCACTAACTTTCTGCTCCAATGACGCATACAGCCGGGCATTTTGGATCGCAATTCCCATGTACCCCGCGAGGGTTTCAAGCAGCTCAACATCTTCGCTCGACAGGAAGTCACCGGCCATGGTTTTGCCCAGGCCCATCACCGCGATAGTGCGGTTCTGCACGGTGCAGGGGATGTAGTAATTCAGGTTCAGCTTGGCAATGGTTTCACGCGCGGTCACGCTTTCCTGCAAGGCTTTGCGCGTATTGTCAAAGAAGATATGCCCGGCATACTGCTCCGGGCGCTCCACCACCAGGAAGCTGAGATCGAGCGAGCCCGCGTAGCTGATGCCGAAAGACTTTTCCATCACAAAATCATTGGCTTCGGCGTCAGTAGCCAGGAAGATGGCAATGCGATCGACCAGCAGCGTGCGCGATAAGCGGTCAATCACGGAAGCTAACATGTGATGCAGATCAGTTTCAGAGCTGAGCTCACGGCCAAACTCAATCAGCGTGCGGCGATAGTCATAGCGTTTGCGGTAGAAAAAGCGATCAACCCGGATCTGGATCCAGTTCTTCAGCGGCTCAAAAATCAGCGCGGTGATAATGATGACCGCGATCAGGCCGAAGGTCCCGGTGCCCGGATACTTGGTGGTAATGGAACCGGCCAGGCTGCCAATACCCACAAAGTAGGCCACCACAATCGCCGCAGTCGCCAAGGTATAAGCAACGCCGCGCTTAAAGATGATGTCAACATCCATCAGCCGGTAACGAACAATGGCATAGCCCCATGTAACGGGCAAAAAGACCAGCGACAGGACGGAAATCTTCATTGCCGGCGTAGGCAGCGCTCCAGCAATGTAAGGAATAACGTAAAAAAGCGTGTAAGGGCCAATCGCAAGGACCGTGCCGCGGGAAATCCACTTGAGCTGCTGCTGTTGCAGCGGAGTACCGGCTTTGCGATACGTGCGCCACAGGATCACGGCGGCAGCTGCGAAATAGAGTGTTTGATAAACCATCTGCAGCCGGTCCAGGTCCCAGCGCAGAGACTCAGTGAACTCAAAGATCGCAACCGCAACCACCTGCATTACCAGCAGGGCGGCTCCCGGCAGATAGGCAAGAGAAATAGCCCAGGGATGGTTTGCCAGCAGCTTGCGAGGTTTTGGGAAAGTCAGCGCAAAGTGCAGGAACAGTGCCGGCTGCAGCAGCCACGCGGCAATGCTTGACCAGTAGACTGTCTGGTCAAACGCGTTCAGCTTGCCCGTGTAATGGAACGAATACAGGACAAATGAAACCAGGCAGAAAACGTAAAAGTGAGTCGACTTGGGTGCTGTCCAGCGCCGGAACAAAACGTACAAGCCAATGCCGAGATAGATAAGAGCGATGAGCCGCTGGCCCAGGTTCAGGGAGTTATCGGCCGGGACCGGGATCACCGGCCCTACTTCCACGTTTACGCCCTGCCGGTCAAGCAGGTACGTTGCGCGGGAGTAAACGCCGCTGCTATAAAGACGCTTTTCAAATTCAACCAGGTTCTTGATGGTCTGGTCTTTGGGCAGGCCGTTGACACGCAATAGCCGGTCGCCAACCTTAATGCCTGCTTTATCACCCGGACCGCTGGGTACCACGCCTTTGGCCACCAGGAAGCCGGAATGCTCTTTCCACCACACCCCATCAGTAGGCGTGGTGTACTGGGACTCTTTTTGCCAATTGATGATGGCAAACACGACACAAGCGACCGTCAGCAGCGCCAGTACGATGGCGGAGAAACGAACTAGAGAATCCTTTCGCATCCGCTGCTTTCCAAACCTCTCCACCCCGGGCCTGGAGCCTGAAGACACTGGGGTTGAGCTAGATTGAAGCAACTGGGATGCCATATGATTTTTCGGCAGTAACAACAACTTTCTTGTTTGCCTAGGTTTACAAAATTATAAAGACCTTAGCGCTGAAAAGCTACTGAAATTGGTATTTCAATGTGTATTTTTGTATTTCCAGTTTTAGGAGTGAATCGGCAGGAAATTCAGGTAAAAAGTTTAAAAATTGCGGGGTTTTTCTTGGAGGAACCCCGCAATCCAGAAGCGACAGAGGCGATAACATCCTATTTGAGTGCCTGAAACGGAAAAGCGGTTGTCCCCAAAAATCATGCAGATCAAGAAACTCCTAGCGGCGGTTGGCGGAGAGAAAATCCACTACTCCTGTGCCGGGACGGGACGGCCGCTTCTCCTGCTGCATGGTTTGCTGGGCGGATCATTCTGCTGGCGGCAGAATATGGAAGCATTTTCCCGGCAGCACACGGTTTTTGCAGTCGATCTGCCAGGCCATGGGGAAAGCGATGCGGATTGTTGCCTGGACTGCTCCATGCTGAAACAGGCGGAGCGCGCTTCGTCCCTGCTGGAGCGCCTGAATTTGGAAGCAGTGGATGTAGTGGGGTGCTCGTGGGGCGGTGCAATCGCAATGTTTCTTGCCGCCCAGAACGCAAAAGTGCGCTCACTGGTGCTGAGCGCGCCGGTCAATCCCTGGTCAAAGCTGGGGGCAGGCCGGATACGTTTCCTGCGCGGGAGTGTGGGCTCAGCTTTCCTGCGGATGGCGTGGCCTGTTTCCCGCCCGCTGTATCGCACTGCGCTGGCCCGGATGTACGGCGATCCCCGGCACCTGTCAGCTAAAACAGTTGAAGGTTATCGTTCGCAGATCATGCGACCGGGAAGGGTCAATAACATCCTGAATGCTTTGCGCTGTTGGGATAGAGACGTGAATGCACTGCGCACGGCAATCCCTCAGATCAAGGCGCGGTCGTTACTAATCTGGGGAACCCGTGACGGCGCTGTGGATTTGCGCTCGGCTGAACCTTTAAGGCATGCACTCCCGCTGTGTCAGCTCAAACTCATCGAAGGCGCTGGACATCTTCCATTCGAGGAGACGCCGGAAGAATTCAACCGGCTAGTCCTTGATTTTCTTGATCATTATTGAAGTTGTTCTTTTTTTGTCTCTCATTCATGGGAGAGCCAATGACAATTTTAGATGTTCAGAATCTCTTTTCGATACGACTTCGCGGCATGAGCATCTAAAGCCCTCTGAGCAGCATTGCCATGCTGGTATCAAGCCCTTTCGCCAACTTTTGCAAAGTCGCCAGATTTATCAATCGTTTCCCGTTCTCAATTTCCGATATGTGGCCGCGCTCTATGCCAGTGTGTGCAGCCAAATCCGCCTGATCCCAACCACGCTTTTTCCGTAAGAATTCAATCTTTTTACCGAATTTTATTGTCAGTACGCTCGGACGCCTGCCTCTGGACATACGCTGATAATCGACGTATCATAGGGGTTGTGTGTGGGAATGTTCCCACATAGCTGTATTGAGTGGACTTTTCGATATGGACGACTCTCGCGAACCGCAATTGGAACAGGTGAAAGCTGACGTTTACGAGACTTGGGCAGTCATCAATCGCGCCTTTGAGCAGATCATCACCGCACTGGACAAACTGGAAAAACGAGGCGTACTGAAGGGTGATTACGTACAGGATCAGAGCACAATCACAAATGACCTTTGGGCAAAAATCAACTCTCAGATCATGGCGGAAGTGGGCATGCGAGAGGCAGACGACCGCAACCACTATGGCAAAATGCGGGCCACGATTGAGAGACGAATCAGGGGACGGCAATAACGATTACTAAAGCAAAGAGACGAAACAGTTTGACCGTTCTCAGCAAAGCCGATCATTTGATCGGTAACCGAAACAATCCTTTTTTGCCGCCTTCGCAAATCGCGGCAAGGCAAACCGTCATCTTTCGTGGCCTCGGCTTGGGCAATAGCGCCCGCAGTCTATGGAGTATGATCACAATACACCCCCCAAGGCCACTTTTGTGAAGTGAATAATCCTCCATTAAATAAGCGAGATAAGCGATCAGCAATAACCGCCCTGAAGCGGCATAGTTCTTGCAAAGCACTTTAGGCACTACCGCGATTTTGCCGGCTTGTGCCACACTAAGGTTAGCAATGCGTGAATATCTAAAGTCGGCATTGGCAAACATTGATCGCGAAGCCTGGCAGCGGTTCTTTATGGCCGTAGCCGGCCTGGGACTGGCTTTCACCGCGGCGGTGTTTTCATCGGTAGCGCGGGAGCGCGGCAATCCACTGGCCACGGGTATTTTTGCTTTTAGCGCGTTGGCTCTGGCCCTGATAGTAGGATTGCTGACCGTGCCTTTTCTGGCTCGCCGCGCGGCTGCCGCGCGCATGAAAGATGCCTTTGACTATGAATTGACGCGCGAGGGCATGGCCTACATTGGCGTCCTGGTAGTTGTTGGGATTGCCGCCATCAACACAGGCAATAATCTTCTTTGGATTGTGGTGGCAGCCATGCTGGCCGCGATTGCGGGTTCAGGCGTTGCTTCAGCCGCGGACTTGCGGCGGCTGGAACTGGACGTCATAGTGCCGAAAAATGCTTTTGCCAAGACGCCGGTACAGCTGCGCGTGAACCTGATCAACCCACGCCTGTGGATGCCCGCATTTTCAGTGAAAGTTTTCAGTCCGGTGGAAAAAAAGAAACAGCGTCGCGGCTGGGAATGGCGCAAAACCGAATTCGCCTTCCCTAAAAAGAAAGGCTGGCTGCGTGTGCCGGATTACACGCTCAGCCGCAAAGCTCCGCCATCTTTCCAGGCCCGCATCCTGACCCGGCCAGTGTATTTCACCTTTGTGGCTGCGCAAAGCACCGCCGGCACTGAACTGGAAGTGGCCTTCCCGCGCCGCGGGTACTATAGCCAGCAAGGATTCAGCATTGCCACCCGCTTTCCGTTTTCCTTCCTGACCAAAAGCCGCAAAGTGGTGCTGGAGCGCGATCTGGTTGTCTATCCTACGCTGCTTGAGCCGGACGATTTTCTTGATGTCCTGCCCATGATTACCGGAGACTTTGTTTCTTTCATGCGCGGGCGCGGCACCGAGCTCTACCGCATCCGTGAAGCCACGCCGCAGGACCCCGGCCGCTTTGTCGACTGGAAAGCCACTGCCAAGACCGGCCAACTGAAAGTGCGTGAGTTTACCCGTGAAGACGAGCGCCGTCTGCGCCTGGTGTTTGATAATCCCGAGCCCGGGTGCGTCTCTTCGTCTGCATACGAGCACGCGGTTTCACTGGCGGCGTCGCTGGCCTGCCACTTCAATACCGAAAACATCGATCTCTCTTATGACGGCTCCTGTTACGATGGCGGCCTGCATCTGGCGGATTTTCTGCGTTATCTTGCCACCCTCCAGCCCGATAGCCGTGATCCGCAGTTTCTTGACGCGCTTCCCGTTTCGCAGGATTACAACGTGATCCTGACCTCGCGTAAACCCGGCAGCCTGCCCAGCGCCCTATGGCATAGCTCTTACGTAATTTATATGTAGCTCTATAGGTTGGTGTGAAGGGCAGTTTAATCTGCGCTCATACGCATAAATCCGCGGCAAATTCTAAACCTTCACCTGCACATTCGCCTTGTCGCCCGTATCCGCAACGAACAGCGCCGCCGGCGTAAATCCCATCGCTCCTGCAATCAGGTTGCGTGGAAACTCCGCCTGCGCCGTGTTGTACTTCCGCACGCACTCGTTGTAGTGCTGCCGCGCAAAAGCAATGCGGTTTTCCGTGGACGTGATCTGCTCCTGCAAGAGCAAGAACTGCTGCGAGGCCTTCAGCGCTGGATATCGCTCTGCCGAGACAAACAGATTGCCGACCGCTCCGGTCAGCGCCATCTCCGCCACCGCTCGGGTGGCCAGGCTTGTGCCTTGACTCGCCGACACGGCCTCAGTTCGCGCGCGCGTCACCGCTTCCAGCGTCTCGCGTTCATGCGTCATATAACCTTTGACGGCTTCTACCAGATTCGGCACCAGGTCATGCCGCCGCGTCAGTTGCACGTCGATATCGGACCACCCGCTCTGCACCGCGTTCCGCATCTTGATTAAACCGTTGTAGGTCTTGAGCAGCAGAAATAGCAGCACGGCGGCCGCGACCGCAATTGCCATTAGTGCATAAGAAATTTCCAAGGCCGCTCCTCGTCGCGTGGCGTTCAAGCGCCAAAAGATGGAAGCATTTTACGGTATCGATGAAAAACGGGCGAATGCCGCGGATTTTCCAGATCAACGCAGATCAGGAAGGCTTGGCCGAGAACCTCGCGGATCAACACGAACCATCTGTCGTCCCCTTGGGACAGTTCCGGATAATCCGCAGATAACAGGGACAGATGCGCTCGACGGAGGCTAGTTTACTTTGGGTTTCTGCGCCGGCTCCAGCTTCGCTTTTATCATTTTGTAAAAAGACCAAACATTGTCGGCTTCGCCCTCGGTAAGGCGACGATGGATCTTCATGGAAGGGAAAAGCTTGTTGCCGGCAACCGTCAGAGTCAACGTAGCAAATTGCTTACCGGGATATGTGTCGATGCTCCAGTCGCCGCCAAAACGCCGCCGCACCACCTCTCCAAAATAACAGCCCCACATCTTGCAAACTTCAGTCAGCTCATCCGTGGAAGGGCCGCCCGGCGGCAGATCGAGTGCAAGCTGGCCCAGGATGCTCTCCAACTCCATCAGAGAGTTCTCGCTGAAGTCCAGGCGGGCGTTGAACTCGCGGGCAATAATCACGGCCTTCTGAGCATAGGCATCGGTCATGCTGCCGACCGAATCGTGGGTCTCCATGGAATCGAGTTTAACAAGATTTTCGAAACTTCTCCTGAGCTAAGCCTGCGGCAACTCTCACACATGTGAGAGATTCGATGAGCGCTGGAAAGCACGCGCACCGGCCAGTGCTCGATTTGGCTAACCAGCTATACACCAAGTGACCGGCCAAGGCATCAGATGTATTTCACGACCAACCTATTCAAAGCCATTACAGGAGTCCGCATTCAATGCCGAACGTACAGACAAATAACTCTAATGAAATTTGTGCCTTTTTTAAGAACCGGTCCGACGCACTGGCCGCTATCGCTGACCTAAAAGACGCCGGCTTCACCTCAGACCAGATTGGGCTGGCTATGGCCGATGATCCCAACCTGACCTCATCTGAGCCGCTCAGAACGGACGGTGTCGGTGGCCCGGTGGACACACAGCGCGCATCAACTTCCTATGGCAAAACCGACGACCGGAGCGCCTGGGACAAGAT
>JBARNL010000099.1:0-3952 GCA_049802955.1 Candidatus Angelobacter sp. | reverse complement strand
GAGCATGGTGCCACCATCTGTTTTAACGCCCCAGGGATCCTGGTCGGTTGGATCGGTGAGACTTTTCGCGCCACTGCCGAACTCAAACGTCCGTTCACGAACCACCGGGACATTCGACAGATCGGGGTTGGGAATCATCTGTGCAGGAACCTGGCTCAGATCGGGCTTGGCCGGATTTGCAGTGATGCGAAATTCGAGCATTTTGCCGACGCATGGATCGGAAGATTTACCCGCCAGCGCATCAGCAATCGTGCGATCTGCTGCCGGTTTCTTGCCATCCGTGTGTTCGCAGACGTTTACCAGCCAGACCTTGTCCCCAAGGTTGTAGCGGGAGAAGTCAATCACCCAGTCATAGCGCTCTGCGATGCCCTGCTCGTCAGACACAATCTGCGTGACCGGTTGCGGCATAAGGTTGCCGTCGTTCGCGATCTGAATCATCGGCGAACCGTCGGAAAGGCCGTACTTGAAGAACCGTGAGACGCTGGCGTTCAGGATGCGGAAGCGATACTTGCGGCGCTCCACTTCGAAGAACGGCTTGTAGCACAGGTTCACGGTCATCACGTCGCCGATAAATCCATCGAGCTGGAAGATATCGAAGTAGAGCTGTCCGTTTGCGTCCCATGCCTTGTCAGCCAACATGATATTGATGTCGTAATCCAGGTTGCCCCATGACTTTGAAGAGCCGCTGGGCAGCCGCAGGTTTACGCCATCATTCAGTTCTTCATTGCCACGATCGAGCGCGCTGTAGATGTTGAACATGGCAGCGTTGCCCTTGTACACGTTCTGTGAAGTGAAGCTGAACATGTGATCGTGAAACCAATGGGTCGACATGGTTTCATGCCAATCGCCCGGGACCTTGTTGATTCCACCTGCATCGGTGGGGCTGCCGGCTCGAGGATCGGTCGCGTCAACGTTGATGCTGTCGTGTCCAGCAAGGATGATCGGCCAGTGATAGTCGTAGAACTGTCCAGGGAAGAAGAAGGCTCCGGTAAAGCCGTCATTCTCCGCGCCGTGATGTCCATTGTGCTCGTGGGTAGTGATGGTGTGGCGTCCGAACCCACCGTTCTTGGTGACATCAGAGGGAAGCAGGTTGTGATGGCGGAAGATGAGCGGTTCGCCGTAACGGCCAATCGCCAACTTTGGCGGAATGGTCCCATTAAAGGTCCAGAATGCCAGCGGACCCTGATCGGGAAGGTTGGGATGGAATTTGGGATGAATGCTCTGGCCGTTTTTGGTATTGACCTTGGCGCCTTCCTGCGTGGCTTCAATCAGAACTTGCGGCGCGAATTCATCAAAGCGCTGGTGCGCCCAATCCTGTCCCGGAGGACGGCCTTCCATGGGTCCCAATCCGCCGCCCAATTCCGCGGCCATGTTGATAGGTGTCTGATTGGATAATGCCGTGGGGGCCGGAGTGGCTGAAGAAATAGGATTACGATCAAGCAGCTCAAAACGAAGCATCGGCTGGGTGAAAGCCAGACCGCTCAGTCCTGGGCTGGGCGGCGCGCCTGTGGGACCATTTAACGATCCCGCATAGGCGCTGTTTACGAATGGGTTAAGACCGTGAATGGGGGCCAGCATGCCACCGGTTGTGATTAAGCCCCACTTGATTAGATCGCGACGAGAGACTTTGCCCTGTGAATAGGCTTTTACGATCTCTGCTCGATTGTTCCTTGCATTTTCTGCTTCCCGAAGTCTCGCTTTGGAGGAGTTTTCAGACAGGAAAAATCCTTCAGGCTGTTTACGGCTCATTTGGCTGCGCTCCTTAAGTGTTTACCTGCACCGGCCACGGTTTTCTAACCACGGCACGGAAACAAGTGCTGACACCCAATGGCCCGGTTCCTATATGTACTCTCTGGAACCTGTTGCCCCTTAGCCCTCTGAAACCTCATGCAGATCAACTGTCGATGGTTTTTGCGCGGACCATCGCGGAATCTGCACTGCCCGGAAGACGGTGTCAGCCTCTCAGGCAATACAATGCGCTTGCGGCATTAGAATCGAGCGAGAGGAACATTAAAGTTTCAAAAAGACTTTGTCTTGATGGAGTTGCGTGAAAATACAAACGTGGATTTCGGCGAACCTGGTACGAAGCGGTAAACTTTTTCTAAATCGCAAAAAAGCGCCGATGCGGGAATGAGTTCTGAAGAATAAGAGCTTACTTAGGATTAAAAAATAAGCGCAAGGGAATAATCGGCGTGAACGATCACTTTACTTTGATCACTTTACTTTAAGGATGACCATGGTCTGATCATCGAAGACCTCTGCACCGGCGGCGAACTCATCTGTTGCCTTAAAGATTGCGTCCACAATCTCCCGGGCGGTGCCGCCAGCGTTTTTGGCGATGATATGCTCCACGCGGCTGCGGCCAAACGCTTCATCTTTAGCGTTGCTTGCGTCAACAATGCCATCGCTAAAAAAGGCGAACACATCGCCTGGTTGGGCGTGAATGGTGACTTCGTCGTGAGAAACGTCTTCAAACATGCCTAATGGAAGCCCGGCAGCCTCCAGCATGTGAGCATGGCCATCATGGCAGTAAATGGGGCGGGGATTTCCCGAGTTGGCCACACGCAAGGTGCGTTTCTCGTCGTCCCAAAGCGCGCAGGTCAGCACCAGGTACTGCGCGTCCAGGCGGCGATGGTTCAGCGAGCGATTGACCGCATTCAGCATGTCCGCCGGATAAGGTTCGTCGCGGGCCAGGCTGCGCAGAATCCCGCTGACCAAAGCTGCATATAAAGCAGCAGGAGCGCCTTTACCGCTCACGTCGCCCACCACAATGCAGGCGCGAGGGAGAGTGTAGTCAAGAAAATCGTAGAGATCGCCGCCAATGGCATGGGCCGGATTAAAGCGCGCTGCAAGCTCCGCGCCCTGCATGCTGGGACATGTGGGCGGAAGCAGATGGTGTTGCACTTCCCGCGCCATGGCCAGGTCGCGCTCCATACGCTGCTCTTCCCGCGCGATTCGTTCATAGAGTGTTGCATTTTCAATGGCGATGGCTACCTGCGCGGCCAGGGTGCTGACGGTGCGCAAATGGTCTTCAGTAAAGTAGCCCCGCCGGGTGTGTTCCAGATCAAGCACTCCAATGACTTCGTCCTTATAGATAAGCGGAACACAAAGCTCAGAGCGCGTCTCAGGATTTGCCTTAATATATCGCGGATCGCGGGCGACATCTGGGGCGAGCACCGGCTTCTTGCTTTGCGCCGCTGCGCCCACCAGGCCGCGGCCTACGGGAATGTCATGCTTGATGTGAACGTTTTCTTTAAAACGGACAGAAAAACGGTGTACCAGCTTCTGCTTGGTGGCATCCAGCAGCAGGATGGAGAACATGTGGTAATCGATGACCTTTAATAGCAGATCGCCGATGCGCTTGAGCAACTGGTCAACATTCAGAATTGAGGTTAAATCACGGCTGATCTCATTTAATAGTGACAGAGTGCCGGCCTGCTTGACGATGCGCGTGTACAGCCGCGCATTTTCAATGCTTACGGCAATACGCGAGGCAATCAGAGTGTGCAGCCTCGCATGCTCTTCTTTAAAGTACGCGCGCTCCTTCGCTTCCAGGTCCATTACGCCGATAACGCGGTTCTTGTTGATCAACGGCACCGCCAATTCCGAGCGAACGCGGGGAACGGCTTCAATGTAGTCCGTGTCTTTGGAAACATCATCGACCAGAATGGCCGTGCGCTCCTGGACGGCCCTGCCGGTTACGCCTTCACCCACCTTTACGCGGATCCGCTCCGCAACTTCAGGAAGATGGCCAATTTGAAAGCGGAAACGCAGCTCCTGCGCCCTTTCATTCAATAAAAGGATTGAGAAAATTTCATAATCGATGACGCGTTTCACCACCTCGGCCACGCGCTGCAAGAGCGTGTCGAGATCAAGCGTGGTATTAAGAACGTCAGACACTTCAATGAGAAGTGATTCAACGTCCACGCGCTGTGGTGGGGTGGTAGTCGCC
>JBARNL010000098.1:0-6838 GCA_049802955.1 Candidatus Angelobacter sp. | reverse complement strand
CCGGTGCTCGACCAGAAGAAGCTGGACCTGCAGCGCGGCGTGGTGCAAAACGAAAAGCGCCAGGGTGAAAACCAGCCTTACGGCGTTACAGAAGAGTTGATCACCAAGAACACCTATCCGGTGGGCCATCCTTACTCATGGACCGTGATCGGCGAGATGAAAGACCTGGATGCGGCATCCAAAGATGACGTTGACGAATGGTTCAAGACGTACTACGGGCCCAACAACACTACCCTGGTGATTGCCGGCGACATCACTCCTGAAGTTGCGCGCCAGAAAGTGGAAAAGTATTACGGCGAAATTCCTCCCGGCCCGCCCATCGCCAAACAGGAAACATGGATCGCCAAGCGCACCGGCACGCATCGCGGCTGGGTGCAGGACCGCGTTCCGCAGGCGCGTCTTTACCGCATTTGGAACGTCCCCCAGTTTGGCTCTCCGGAAGAAGCGCAGCTTGATCTTGTGGCGCAGGTGCTGGGCCGTGGAAAAACTTCGCGACTCTATAAGCGCCTCGTCTATAAAGACCAGACTGCCACCAGCGCCACTGCTAGTGACGACACAAATGAAATCGGCGGCCAGTTTGATTTCACCATTACCGCCAAGCCCGACCAAGACCTGCAAAAAGCCCAGGCGAACTTCCGCAACTCTGAGAAAGCGGCTGATGAGGAACTGAAAGATTTCCTGAAGAACGGCCCTACGGAAGCTGAGCTGCAATTGGCTAAGACGCAAATTTTCGGCAACTACGCGCGCATCGTTGAGCGCATGGGCGGCTTTGGCGGCAAGAGCGACCTGCTTGCCCGCTGCCAGACCTTCACCGGCAATCCTGATTGCTATAAGGATTACCTCAAGTGGATTCAGGCCGCTACGCCGGCTACGGTGAAGAAAGCCGCCAACGACTGGCTCAGCGACGGCGACTACGTTCTTGAAGTGCAGCCGTATCCCACCAATCTAAAGACCGATGCCAAACTAGATCGCTCCAAACCTCCGGCAACGGGCAAACCAATGTCACTCAAGCTGCCGCCGATGCAGAAGGCAACGCTTTCAAACGGGCTGAAGATTGTGCTGGCGGAGCGCCATACCGCGCCGGTCGTAAACTTCTCACTGCTGGTGGATAGCGGCTATGCCGCTGATCCCTCCAGCGCGCCCGGCACCGCCAGTTTCTCCCAGCGCATGCTGGAAGAAGGCACGCCCACGCGCGACTCGCTGAAGATCGGCGAAGAACTTGAATCGCTGAGTGCCAACTTCAACGCCGGCGCAAATCTTGACTGGGCCTTTGTGAATCTCAACACGCTAACGCTCACCATGGATAAAGCGCTGGACATCTACGGTGACCTCATCCTGCATCCTGCGTATCCGCAAAAAGAGTTTGCGCGACTGCAACAGGACAGGCTTGCCACCATCAGGCGTGAAAAAGTCCAGCCGCAGGCGATGGCCCTGCGCGTGGTGCCGCAGCTTCTCTATGGCAAAGGGCATCCTTATTCGCTGCCATTCACCGGCAGCGGCACTGAAGCCAGTGTAAGCAAGCTCACGCGTGAAGACCTGGCTAAATGGCACGAGACTTGGTTCAAGCCCAACAACGCTACGCTGCTGATTGTGGGCGATACCACTCTGGCCGCCATCAAGCCCAAGCTGGAAAAACTTTTTGCCGGATGGAAGCCCGGCGACGTGCCGAAGAAGAACGTCACCAAGGTACCCGAGCCGGAAAAGAACGTTGTCTACCTGATCGACCGTCCTGATTCCAAGCAGAGCATCATCTTTGGCGCGCAACTGGGCCCGCCGCGCAACGATCCTGATGCTATTCCCCTGCAACTGGTGAATGACGTTTTCGGCGGCAACTTCGGCTCACGCATCAACATGAACCTGCGCGAAGATAAGCACTGGTCATACGGCGTATTCAGCGTCCTGCCCGCGGCGCGAGGCCAACGCCCTTACCTGAGCATTTCTCCGGTGGAGACCGACAAAACCAAAGAGTCCCTGGCCGAGTTAGTCAAGGAATACAAGGACATCGCCGGCGGCAAACCTATCGTGGAAAAAGAACTGAAGGACGTGCAGAGCAATGACACGCTTGGCCTGCCCGGAAGTTTTGAAACCGTACAACAACTTGCTGGAGCCTATAGCCAGATCCTGCAATACGGCCTGCCGGAAGACTACTTCAATACCTTTACCGAAAAGGCGATGGCGGTCACGCCTGAGACCGCCAATGAGGTCGCCAAAAAATTCATCCTGCCCGACCATCTGGTGTGGGTGGTGGTGGGCGACATGAACAAGGTTGAAGCCGGCATCCGCGAGCTGAACCTGGGCGAGGTCCACAAGATAGATGCGGATGGGAATGCGGTACAGTAGAAAATAGTTCAGCACTCTCAGAGGAGCCCGCCGGAAAATGGCGGGCTTTTGTGTCTATTGGTCCCGAAAATGGAACAAAGCTGGTGCCCAAACGGCTATAACGGGAGTGGAGTCACGATCTGCGGCCAGTAACCGTTAACTTGATTTTGACCCTGTTCCGCTGCACCAAGTACCCACGATCCGCCCTGAAGCCACAAGAATTTCCAACTATCTTTCAACTGCTTCTGGTTTTTTCTTCCAATTCGCTTTACCATCGCCAATAGTGTCTGCTTCAGAGCAAAAACCGTTCGATAAAAACCGCCTGGTCTCTGCCGTGCAGGCGGAAGACGATGCGTCTTACGAACTCAAGCTGCGTCCGCGCTACCTGCGCGAGTTCATTGGACAGAAAAAAGTAAAAGAGAACCTGGCGGTCGCCGTGGAAGCGGCCAAGTCACGCGGTGAAGCGCTGGACCACGTTCTTTTATATGGCCCGCCGGGGCTGGGCAAAACGACGCTGGCCACGATCATCGCCAATGAAATGGGCGTGGCTTATCAGCAAAGCGCCGGACCGGCCATACAGATCAAGGGCGATCTCACTGCTATCCTCACCAACCTGCGCGACCGGCAAGTGCTGTTTCTGGATGAGGTCCACCGCTTGCAGCCGGCGCTGGAAGAAATACTTTATTCGGCGCTGGAGGATTACAAGCTCGATATCATTATTGGCCAGGGGCCTTCAGCCCGGACGCACACCATTGACGTGAGTCCGTTTACTTTTATAGCGGCGACCACGCGCGCGGGCATGTTGTCATCGCCACTGCGGTCACGCTTTGGCATTTTGTTGCGGCTGGAGTTCTATACCGATGAAGAGCTGAAGTACATCGTTGAGCGCTCGGCGGAGATCCTTGGCGTGTCCATTGATTCCGAAGGAGCTGCTGAGCTTGCCGGGCGGGCGCGGGGAACTCCACGGATTGCCAACCGGCTGCTGCGCCGAGTGCGCGATTTTGCCCAGGTGCGCGGGCAGGGACGAATCGACAAAACCACCGCGCAGGCCGCACTGGAAATGCTGGAGGTGGACAAACATGGTTTCGACGAAGTGGACCGCCGGCTGCTGCTGACGATCATTCAGAAATATAACGGCGGGCCGGTTGGCCTGAGCACTCTGGCGGCAGCGCTGGCAGAAGAACAGGACGCGCTGGAAGAAATCTACGAGCCGTTCCTGATTCAAATCGGCTTTCTCGACCGCACTCCGCGCGGCCGCGTTGCAACACGAATGGCTTACGATCACTTCGGTATTAAGTATGGACGCCAGCCGGAACTTTTCTGATCGCCGGCAACCCAAAACCTCACCACTGATTAACATGGATAGCGCTGATCTGCAAAAGCCAAAAAGCCGATACTGAAGTCTCAGCAATGGGCGACAATGCGAAAAATGAAGACCAATAAAGCTGGATGTGGCACGCCGACGCGGGTTAACCTTTCCTATCAGGTCGAGTCTAAAATTGGAACCTTCTAAGCGGATTCCAGGTACACATTGACGTGGCAAACAGGCGACATTTCAAGGACCTTCGCTTCAAAGACTTGACCAGGACCCTCGCGATAATTGTTCTGGCTGCATCGCCGTTGTGTGCTCTGAAAGTGTATGCCCAGCACAAAGGCCCAAACCTGCCTGCGCCGAATTTGAAAGCTGAGATCAGCTCGCTCACCATTCCCCGCCTGCTAACCGCTCCCAAACTCGGCGACTTTGAAGGCATGGAGCCGGCCACCGATCTGGCCCGCAAGATGTTGAAGATCGACAAGTTCACCCAGCAGGAGCCGCGCGACGGCGAACCAGCGAGTGAACCCACCGAAGCTTACCTGGGATATACCCACAAGAGTTTTTATGCCGTCTTTCTGGCTTTTGATAAACATCCCCAAAAGATACGCGCGCGCATGCTGCGTCGCGAGCTGATTGACGATGACGACCAGGTAGGCCTTTGGCTGGACACGTTCCATGACCAGCGCCACGCCTACTATTTTTATTCAAACCCTTATGGCATCCAGCAGGACGGGCTTTTTGCCGAAAGCAGCGGGCCAGACAACACTTTTGATACGGTTTGGCACACCACAGGCAAGCTCACCGGCAACGGCTACATGGTGATGATTGAAATTCCGTTCAAGTCCCTGCGATTCAAGCGGCAGCCGTCACTCAGCTGGGGCGTGATACTAATACGCGTGATCCCGCGCAACTCAGAGCATTCATTCTATCCACCGAACAGCAATCGCATCCAGGGAATGCTGACAAAGGAAGGAACTATCAACGGGCTGCAAGAGATTTCACCCAGCCACAACATTCAGTTCATTCCTTACACTTCTGTGGGCGCGTTCCGCGCATTGGATGAGCGCGATCCGGCGGCTGACCGCTTTACCGGAAAGCACGTGGAGCCCAAAGCAGGGCTCGATTCCAAAGTGGTAATCAAAGACAGCCTGGTGCTGGATGCCACCATCAACCCTGATTTCGGCCAGATTGAATCCGACGATCCCCAGGTCACGGTGAACCAGCGCTTTGAAGTTTTCTTTCCGGAAAAGCGCCCGTTCTTCCAGGAAAATTCCAACTTCTTCCAGACGCCGTTGAACCTGGTGTTCACGCGGCGCATTGTCGATCCACTTTATGGCATACGCTTGACCGGCAAAGAAGGCCCGTGGGCCATTGGGGCCATGCTGGCCGATGATCGCTCACCCGGCAGAAGCGTGATTGATACTGACCCGCTTTCCGGCGCCAGCGCTTACTTCGGCGTGCTGCGAGTGAACCGCGAGTTGGGAAAAAACAACAGCATCGGCTTTATCTATACGGACCGCGAGCTGCACACGAATCCCAATTCGTTTTGCACTGCTTTGCGCTGTGTGGTGGGCTTTAACCGCATTGGCGGCGTAGACACGCAGATCAGGATTAACCAGAACTGGCAGATGAATGCCCAGGCCGTAACCAGCGAGACCAAATTTAATGACGGCACCCATGAATCCGGCCCGGCATATCAAGTGTACCTGGAGCGCAGTTCGCGGGCGCTGGAATTCAATACCATGTACCAGGACATTTCTGCCGGGTTCGATTCCGAAACGGGCTTCATCAACCGCACCGATTACCGGAAATTCAGCAACTTCATCTCCCGGCGCTTCCATCCTGAAGGCAAGGTCCTGGTGGCCCATTCAGCCAATATTTTTGAGCAGAGTCTGTGGGACCACAGCGGCACACGGCTGGACTACCTGCTCAATCCACAATATCAATGGAATTTTCCCCGCAACAGCGCTTTCAGCATATTCAACGTATGGGAGCACGAGCGCCTGCGCCCGCAGGATTTTTCCAGTTTGACTGCGAACCGCGATTACACGCACGTACTCGGCGGGGCGGAGATCGACACACAATATTTCAAATGGATCAATCTCAGTATCGAGATGGACTGGAGCACGGCGACGAATTTTGTCCCGCGCACTGGCCCGCCCGTGCTGGGTTACCAGAACACGGCGTTCATGCGCGGCGTAATTCGTCCAACGAAAGGCCTGACTATCGAAAACACCTATCTGATGACGCGGCTGCTGGACCAGAACACGAACCGCAACATTTTCAACAACCACATCCTTCGCTCCAAGTGGAACTACCAGTTCACCAAGGAATTTTCACTGCGCCTGATTGGCCAGTACAACACCACGATTGCGAATCCGTTCCTGACCACGCTGCAAAATACCAAGGGCTTCAATGGCGACGTGCTATTCACCTATCTGCTCACGCCCGGCACGGCGATTTATGCCGGTTACAACAGCGATCTGCAAAACCTGGATGACCGGCTGCTGCGCGTCTGCGCCGGCCAACCTTGCGCCCCAGGACAAGGTTTTGACGGGCTGCTCCGAACACGCAACAATTTCATCAATGATGGCCGCCAGATATTTATTAAGCTGTCGTATTTGTTCAGGTATTAGGCCGCGGCCGACGCACTTGCGCTCGCGTTTTCTTTACGGCGCAGGAAAATCACCACAATCAGAAGAATAAACGCAACAATTGGCACCGGAAGCTGGCTATACATGTGTACGTGGATAAGCGTGTAAAAAACGCCGATCAGAATGCCGCAAAGGCCCAGAGCGGCCAGCACCGCAACCTGCCGTATCAGCAAGCCGATGGCTCCCAACGTTTCACACACGCCAACGACTGTGAGAAACCATGGCGCGTAGATCCACTGCGACAGCATCTTGGCGGGCATTAACAATTTGGGTAAGCCCGCGGACAAGAAAAGGGCCGTCAACAGGCCGGTTATCACCCACATTGCTATTTTTTGTCCCTTGGACATAGTTCCTCCGCAACAGTGAAATTTTGGGATGAGTCTACACGCGCGCGTCAGGTTTGGCTACAAGACCATCGATGCGGGTCTGCGTTGTTGGTTCATTACAGCTCTAGGGAGACTCTGAATAAGTTTTGTGTTATCCACAGGGATTGGAGGTACATTGCGGAATAGGAGCAGCGTACCGCGAATCATGAAGCAGAGGACATTGG
>JBARNL010000097.1:0-8254 GCA_049802955.1 Candidatus Angelobacter sp. | reverse complement strand
GCAGGAAGTCATGCAGAACCTGGTGGGAATTTTCCGCGTAGAAGAAGACATGACCAAAGCGATGGCCGAGCTGGAAAAGCTAAAGGCTCGTGCCGCGCGCGTTCGCGTGGAGGGTTCGCGGCTGTTCAATCCCGGCTGGCATCTCTCGCGCGATTTAAAGTCCATGCTCACCGTTTCGGAAGCTGTGGCTCGTTCGGCGATGGCGCGCAAGGAAAGCCGCGGCGCTCACAGTCGTATCGATTTCCCCAAACTCGACGATCAGGTATGGGGCAAGCAGCACAACCTGATTACGCGTGAAGGCGATGCAATGAAATTGCAGCAAATTCCGGTGGATGCTATTCCCGGTGAGTTGAACGAACTGCTGGCGGACGAGAAGTAGATTAGCCGCGAATCAACGCGAAAGAACACGAATGAAACGGACTTTTTCGTTCGTCGAAAATGTAAGTAGAACAGATGATTTCAAAAGCTAAGAGCCAAGAGCAAAGGCTAGAAGCCAGCAGCTAGGAGCTATCGAATGGCGGATGCAATCTTAGAAGTTTTTCGTGGCACTCAGGAAGCCGGCGCGGCAAAGCAATACACAGTGCCAATCGCGCCTGGAATGGTTGTTCTTGACGCGCTGCATTATATCCAGGCGCATCTGGAACCCGATCTTGCCGTGCGCTGGAACTGCAAAGCCGGCAAGTGCGGCTCCTGTTCGGCGGAGGTCAACGGCAAGCCCCGCCTCACCTGCAAGACCCGCATGGATGCCCTTCCCACGGACAAACCCATCACGGTCTATCCTATGAAGTCTTTTCCGGTAATCAAAGACCTCGTCACAGACGTCTCATGGAATTACCGCGTCAACAAAAAGATCCCGCCGTTCTCGCCCAAGCCCAAGACCGACTGGAAGATGTATCAGGAAGACATGGACCGGGTGCAGGAGTTCCGTAAATGCATTGAATGCTTTCTATGCCAGAACGTTTGTCACGTTGTTCGCGACCACCACAAGAAAGAAGAGTTCGGCGGCCCCCGCTTTTTTGTGCGTGTGGCGTCGCTGGAAATGCATCCGCTGGACAATGTCTCACGAGTCAAACTTCTAAAGGACGAGCTGGGCATCGGCTATTGCAATATCACGAAATGCTGCACTGAAGTTTGCCCGGAAGAAATACACATTACCGACAATGCCATCATCCCGCTCAAAGAGCGCGTAGTGGATGAATATTACGATCCCATCATGAAATTGGTGCGTAAGATACGCGGAGCGCCAAGACCGGACTAGAATTAAAGCGGTGGTAAACATATGGAACGCCAATTAAAAACCATCTCGAAGAACGGCATCGCCGAGGCGCTTGCGAAAGTTCAGCACTATCGCTACCTGAACCAGGCGGAAGAAGCAGAATCAATCTGCCGCGACATTCTGGCCGTCGATCCCGAGAATCAAATGGGCCTGCGGCAACTTGGGCTGGCAATAACCGACCAGTTCACCGGCGGGATCGCAGACGGCTTTACTGAGGCGCACTCCTGCTTTGAGAAGCTCACGAATGCTTACGAGCGTTCTTACTATCTGGGGATCGTGAATGAGCGCCGGGCCAAGGCGCAGCTCCGCGCCGGCCATCACTCTCACGCCCTGCAAACAAGCTTTGAAAACGCGCTCCGCTACTTTGAGGAGGCGGAGAAGGTCCGCCCGCAAGGCAATGACGACGCGTTGCTGCGCTGGAACCGCTGCCTTCGTCTGATGCAGGGTGTTCCGGCCTCGACCAGCGAACCGGATTCCTTTGAGGCCAGCGACGCGCCACCTGTCTTCAGGGATTAAGTTAAAACGAAGGGACGACCATGCGGTACATCAGGAAGGTTCCGTCACACCGTGAATTGAAAGATCTTGAGACTGTCGGCGACCCATGCCAGAAGTTCATTCGATCCCGACGTGCTTCGCATGGTTGCATTCTCTGACTATCGAGTGCAGGACATTTCTTTCCTGTTGGATTTCATCAAGAAGTTGCACTCAATCCCGAATCTCATCCTGTACGCCGGTGACGACCATGCCGCAGCCAGGAGGGGTAATGACGTGGCTCAGGAATCCGTCTGGCGCACTTAAGCAAATGTTGGCAGACGACTCGGCTTAATCCAGTGCGTGATTCCGGCCTCTGCCACCTTAAGCTACTCCGCATCCTCTCAGTACATGGTTGGCGGGCTCCCCGCACGCCATCGCTTTGCTGATTTATAATCATGGGTTGATCTAACCAGCGTGAACACACCTGTGGAAGGAACTCATGGCAACTGATGTGGTAATGCCCCAGATGGGGGAATCGATCTTTGAAGGCACCATCACCAAGTGGCTCAAGAAACCGGGCGACAAGGTCCAGCGCGATGAGCCGCTGTTTGAAATTTCCACCGACAAGGTAGACGCGGAGATTCCCGCGCCCGCGGCCGGAGTGTTGAAAGAGATCAAGGTAAAGGAAGGCGCCACGGTGCAGGTAAATACCGTTGTTGGCGTAATTGATGCTGATGGCAGCGCGGCAGCGGCGGCTCCGCCACAACCGGCGCAATCCGCCCCGGCCCAATCTGCTCCCGCTCAGTCTGCCTCCGCCAAAGCAACTCCCCAAACTGCACCCGTTCAATCCGCGCCCCAGGCGGATGGCGGCGCGCAGCAGCCTCCAGCGACAGAAAAATCAGTGCCGGTACAAGAAGAAAAGAGCTCCGCTCCGTCCGGCTCTAATGACGGCGCAGGCGTTGATGTGGTGATGCCCCAGATGGGCGAATCGATTTTTGAAGGCACCATTACCAAGTGGCTGAAGAAAGTTGGCGACAAGGTCCAGCGCGACGAACCGCTGTTTGAAATCTCCACGGACAAAGTGGATGCGGAAATCCCTGCGCCTGCCGCGGGCGTGCTGCGAGAAATCAAAGTGAAGGAAGGCACGACCGTACAAGTGAACAGTGTGGTGGCCGTGATCGGCGGAGCAGGTGGAACGGCGCAAGCTGCTCCAGCAAAGCCGCAGCCGGTACAGCACCAGACTTCTCAACCCCAGACTTCTCAACCCCAGACTTCTCAACCCCAGGCAGTGCAACCGCAAGCTTCGCAGTCGCAACCTGCGCCGCAACAGCAGCAGCCACAGGCACAGCAGCCGCAACAGGTTGTCAGCTTCCCGGCAGGCGATCGCGAGCAGGATGGCGAGCGTCTGCGCTCGTCACCGCTGGTACGCCGCATGGCGCGTGAGAACAATGTAGATCTCAACCAGGTTCCCGGCACCGGGTTGGGCGGGCGGATCAGCAAAAACGATATTCAGAATTTTATCCAGCAGCATGGCCAGGGCGGAGGCAGGCCGCAGATGGTGAGCGCGCCGCCACAGTCTCGTCCCGTGCAGCAGCCGCAAACACAGCAACAGCAGCCGCAGGCGCAACAAGCTCAGACGCAGCCTATCCCGGTACCACAAATTCAGGTTGTTCCCGGCGAAGTGGTGCCCATGACGCCGATGCGCAAGAAGATCGCAGAGCGCATGGTGGAATCCAAGCGCACCAGCGCCCACGTCCACTCGGTTTTCAAAGTGGATATGACGCGCATTGCCCGGTTCCGCGACAAGAACCGCAAGGCATGGGAAGCGCGCAACGGCGTCAAGCTCACGTACCTGCCGTTTATCGCCAAGGCGTTGCTGCACGGCATTCGCGTGAAACCCATCATCAATTCGTCCGTGGTGGGCGATGGAATCCAATATCACAAGAATGTGAATATCGGTATTGCCGTCGCTCTCGACTGGGGACTGATTGTGCCGGTGGTCAAGGGCGCGGAGAACCTAAGCTTCGTCGGGTTGCAGCGCGCTATCGTCGATCTGGGGGAACGCGCGCGCACCAAAAAACTCAAACCAGAAGACGTGCAAAGCGGCACCATCACCATTACCAATCCGGGGATTTACGGCCCGCAGTTCGGCTTGCCTATCATTCTGCAGCCGCAGGTGGCAATCCTGGGAATGGGCGGCATCTTCAAGGAACCGGTAGTGGTGACCGATGAAGACGGCAATGATTCAATTGCCGTGCGGCACATCATCCGCCTCTCCGTGGGCTACGATCATCGCATTATCGATGGCGCTGACGCTGACCAGTTCATGGTGGCCGTGCGCGAGTATCTGGAGAATTTCAACGAGGATATTGGCTAGAATCCTGAGATCGACTGGCGAGTTTTAGCAGCGCGACCATGGACCTACTGCCCAAGATTTATTGCTCACGTTGGCGGCAGCTCAGTCCAGAGTAGCTCCCGTCCAGCAGCAACTCGCTTTCGCACGCAAAAACAAACCTGCTCTGCATTTCCTGCAACATTCTTGCCGCTGCCACACATCTTATCTCTCACTTGAGTTTGTTCTATGGGGGAAAAGATTTATGCGCCATCGCACCATCGCTTTGTTTCTGCTGTTCGGCTTTTTGCTCGCCACCGCCGCCTGGGGCAGGGAAGACCGGCTCACTAATACCGGAGCTGCTCCCGCCGCCGAAGGCAAAGTCATTACGGACAATGATCGTAACGGCAATACCGGCGTTGATATTGAAGTAAAACATATGGCAACTCCGCAATCGCTCACGCCGCCCAAGCAATCCTATCTGGTCTGGGTCCAGCCGCGGGGTAAGGACCCTGAACTGCTGGGAGCCTTAAGGGTGAATGAAAACCTGGAAGGAAGCCTGAAGGCAACCACCACGTACAAAGACTTTGACGTGCTCATCACCGCCGAAGACAACATGAAGCCCGATATGCCCTCAAGCATGGTGATACTTAAAGGCAGCGTCGCGCGGAAGTAAGGCCCTGTCTGTTATGCTCCTGCTCTTATGCGCGTGGGCGCCGGCAATCTGATACCATTGCCGCCCATGAGCGCCCAAGAGCAGGCAGCCATTTCTGCCGGAAAAGCAGTTGCGACAAAGAGATCAACAACATGGTGGCCACTCGCCGTTCTGGTGGCCATCAACGTCCTGAATTTTTACGATCGCCAGGTCGCCGGTGCGGTGGTTGAGCCGGTGCGCAAAGAGTTTCATCTCTCTGACACGCAGATTGGCGGGCTCAATTTTGCCTTTACCATGCTCTATGGTCTGGTAGGGCTGCCACTGGGACTTCTGGCTGATAGAGTAAGCCGCAAGAAGCTGCTCGCCGTTGGCATTGCGGTATGGGCGGTGCTCACGGCCAGCGCGCGCTGGATCAACAGCTACTCTTTTCTGGTGATTTCCCGGCTGGGCGTTGGTATAGGTGAGGCGACGGCCGCTCCCACAGCCACAAGCTGGATTGGCGACCTCTTTCCTGCCGAAAAGCGATCCAAGCCTCTGGCGCTCTTTATGCTGGGCGTTCCAGTGGGCGGAGCGCTGAGTTTCTTTTTCAGCGGCCCCATCGCGCAGAGACTAGGATGGCGCGCCGCCATGATTGTGGCAGCCGTTCCCGCCCTGGTCCTGATTCCCCTGCTGCTCATGCTGCACGAGCCTGCGCGTGGCGCTTCTGAAAAGCATGCTCCCCCGGTAGATGCCGGCTCCATCTGGGCGGTGTTGCGGGTTCCTACCTTCTGGTGGATTGCTATTTCCGGCGCTTTGGTGAACTTCAACCTGTATTCCGTCGGAACGTTTTTCCCGGCGTTCTTCAGCCGCATCCATCACATGAGCGTGGCGCGTGCAGGCGTTACAACAGGAATTGTTTATGCCGTGGGCGGCATTCTGGGCGGATCGTGTGCTGGTATCTGGGGTGATCGAATAGTGAAGCGCAACCGTAACGGACGAATGAAGATCGCCGCCATTGCCGCGCTGCTGGCCGTTCCACTCTCTTATTTCGGAATTCATCAGGGCATCGGGTCAATTGCTTTGGCTCTCCCGCTTCTCACCGTTGCCTATGGCCTGCTGAATATGTATTACGGCCTGGTCTATGCCTCGATTCAGGATATCGTCGCGCCGGCGCTGCGCGGCACCAGCATGGCGATTTACTTCCTGGTGATGTATGTGATCGGCGCATCCTGGGGGACATTGATTATCGGCAAGATGAGCGATGTCTTTGCTCTGCATGCGGCGCATCTCGCTGGCCTGGATAAAATCACCGAGCCTTTTAAAGCCATTGGCCTGCAACAGGCCCTGCTGTTGATCCCTGTGTTGTCTCTTCTGCTGGCGGCCGTGTTGTGGGCAGGATCAAGAACGATCGCGAAGGATCTGGCGAAATCAACGATGTAAAAACTGCGAAATAGCAGGTGAAAAGATGAAACGCTGGTCTCAGGAGTAAAGCTCGCGGCCTACAGCGATTTTGGGGACTTCGATCTTGGCGAATAAATGGCGTTTTGCCGCTGTAGTGCTCAAAGAGAGAGAATTTATCGGTATCCCTACCAGCAGCAGTAACCACTGCCGGTATAAGCGCATCTATTTAAATAGACATGAGATTACAAATAGAGACAAAAAATAAGCTGCAGCGTGCCTCGCGGCTCAATCGGCTTGTCTTTGGAGTAGCACTTTTATGGCTGATCACGTCTGTGCTGCTGTTAGTGCTCGCAATCGGCTCGGCGCAGCCTGGCCACAAATACGAGCATAAGATCGACCACACCCTTAAAACTACGCAGCAGCAGCTTTTTGCTTTGGCGGAGCATCAGGCCGCGGCACGCGCTTCTTTTATATATTGATCCTTACATTTTTCTGAGCAAATATGGATTGCGCCAAGTTCCATCACGCGCGCATCATCCCAGCGGCTCAGGAAGCGCAATGATCTTTGCAGCGCGTTGGCGTTCTCGATTTCCAGGTCATAACCCAGAATCCAGGAGTCGTTCGCAATTTTTTTGTCCTGTGGCGGCCGAACTTTGTTGCACACGTCGCACATAATTTTGATCATCGTCGCACTCCTTGGTAAATAGGATGAGCCGATGGCGTTCCGGGTTTTGCCGTGTCTATTGTCTCTTTGCTCACCGCTACCAAGGTTCATGAAGCGCTTTTGATATATTTCTTTGTGGTAGAAAGGTTCGTTACTGAAAACACCATGAATCATAAGGGCGAGGCCGATTTGCGCGCCGCGCCCGCAGCCTCAGGGCTGAAGAGAGATGGCGCAAGCGAAGGAGCATAAGCGGTTTGGAGCGAAGCGACAAAAAACGAAGCATCGCCGTCGTCCCCGGTGACGGCATCGGCAAAGAAGTGATTCCCGCAGCGCTGAAAGTTATCGAGGCCACTGGAGCCGCGGTTGAGTTCACAACTTTTGACTGGTCGGCTGATCGGTATTTGAAAGACGGCACCACCATCCCAGCCGATGGTTTTGCCATGCTGGCGCGCGATTTTGACGCCATCTTCGTCGGCGCGCTGGGCGATCCGCGCGTTCCTTCTAATATCCATGCCAAAGAGATACTGCTGGGCATGCGCTTCAAAATGGACCTTTATGCCAATGTGCGTCCAGTCAAGCTGCTCGATGAAGCCCTCTGTCCGCTCAAAGGCGTAAAGCCGGAGCACGTAGACTTTGTTGTGATTCGTGAAAACACTGAAGGCCCATATGTGGACGCAGGCGGCGTGCTCAAGCAGGGAACTGCCGATGAAATCGCCACGCAGGAAGATTTCAATACCCGCAAAGGCGTGGAGCGCGTGATTCGATTCGCCTTTGATCTGGCGCGCAAGCAGGGACGCAAAAAAGTTCTGATGTCAGACAAGTCCAACGTCATGACCTTTGCCGGCGGCCTCTGGCAGCGGGTCTTTAAAATCGTTGCCGCTGATTATCCTGAAATTCAAACGCAGCACATGTATGTGGACGCGCTCTGCATGCACATGGCGCGCGATCCCAAACAGTTTGACGTGATCGTGACCAATAATATGTTTGGCGACATCATTACCGACCTGGCCGCTGCGCTCCAGGGCGGACTGGGCATGGCTGCCAGCGGCAACATTCATCCCGGCAAGACATCCATGTTTGAGCCCGTGCATGGCTCCGCGCCGCCATTTGCGGGAAAGAACATCGCTAATCCCATAGGTGCAATCTCCACGGCGGCGATGATGCTGGAGCACCTGGGTTTTGCCAAAGAATCAGATCGGATCAATAAAGCGGTGCTTGCTGCTGTTCAGCAAAAGAAAACCACGGCGGATATTGGTGGCAGTTTAGGAACGAAGGAAGCAGCGGAATGGATTACTCATTCCGTATCCCGAGCGTAGCAAGGGAACCCTATCACAACGACGCTCTCTGAGGTCTCCATTTTTGATCATTTTTCTGAGCCCTTCGGTAGTGGGTCAGTTTGAAATCAATTTCACCCACTACTACTAAAATTGGTCATCCTGAGGTCCGTAAGCGAGCAAGCGCTTTCTTCAGCTT
>JBARNL010000096.1:0-5991 GCA_049802955.1 Candidatus Angelobacter sp. | reverse complement strand
CGAATTAAGATGCGTCTGCCCTGAGGCAAGTGGCCGGTTTGCGGTGAAATCTTATAGCAAACAAGAAGCGAACCAAATTTTTTTCGGCCCTGTCTTCTATCGCGATTGTCAGTGCCAAGTCGAGAGTCGTATCCCCGGCGCTCTCCCCATCCTATGAACGCTCAGCACCAGAGGTCTTTCCGACCGGAATCCTGGCCCTATTCTATGGTGAAACTATTGTTGCGGATAGATTTGCTAGCTTGTTCGAAGATAATGCAATAGTTTGCTCCTAAGCCGAACGCTAATTCGCGTGACAAATTTCTAAGAAACGTTTCATCAAATCCTTAGATTAGAAAAAAATTAAAAAGGCTAACCGGGCCAGTCGGCGCTTGACACTGGGAGGCAGTGGGCGGAGAATCTGTAGCACCTTAGATGCGGCCCCCATCCGCGCCCAGGTTCAGCATTGCAACAATATGAGCCCTGCAAGACTTTGTTTGGCCGGAGAACACATGGATAAGTTAGAACCTAGCGCGGTAGCAGAGGCCCGTAATTCGGGCGACCGCGCGGTGCGCCACGAACTGAATATTCCCCTGCGCTATCGGCTGGAAGGCCAGGAGAACTGGGCCGCCGGTGAAGCTATCAACATGAGCGAATCCGGGCTGCTTTTCACCTCCGACCAACTTCTTGAAATTGACAGCCGGGTGCAGATCACGTTTCAGAGCGTCGATACGCCTCAAGTAAAGTCGAGCACGCGGCTGGCCCGCGTGGTGCGCCGCACGCTAAGCAACTGGCCGGAAACGCGTGTGAGATTCGGCGCACGATTCTGTTCCTAATCTCGCAAGCTCACTCGTATTTCATCACATCACGTCCCACTTCGTTTGATCCCGCTCCGCCCATGCGGAATCGGGAAAGAGAGTCATGCCTTAAGTTGGCCGGATATCCGGTTTAAATCGATTGGCCAGTGCCTGAAAAATTACACAGTGCCAGGGCGGCAGGTATCATCTAAGGTACTGAGACAGCGGGCCGCTGTGCGGGTACCTTTAAAATTTGGAAGGAACCCGGGGGCGGGGCGCGAATCCAGAACCTCAGTTGGCCACCGTTCGGTTGCGATGGTAAAACATAACCATGAGTTCACAAGACGATCCCAAGGCAAAACCGCGGTTCGAAAATTTTGGCCGCAAGCTGGACGCCGAATTCGGCGGCGCAGCGGAGAAGCTGGAACGGGAAAAAGAGAAAGTCATCACTTACCTGAACAACGAAGTGGTGCCGGCGATCCGTACACATTCGACCAAGGCGTTGCGCCTGGCCGCGGAGCAACTCAGCAAACTGGCCGAGTACATGGACAAAAATCGCTCGTCCAGCTAACAGCGTTATTTTTCCTGCTGGCAATATTGACGGGATTGATGGGCTGCGCGGCGCACCGGGAACCGCCGCCGGCCATGCCGGCCCCTCCTCCATCTCCTCCGTCAGCTTCAATTCCGCCGCGCCTGCCCACCCCTACGCCCACACCTGTTCCAACGCATCCCACGGCGTCCACAACCAGGGCCAATGCCGAAATTACCGTGCCCAAAAATGCCAAAGTTCTCTATACCGAAGTGGGATATGCCAGCTGGTATGGGCCGGGATTCCAGAAACGCAATGCGGCCAATGGCCAGCCTTATGACATGAATGCCATGACGGCGGCGCACCGCACGCTGCCGCTGAATACCATAGCTCGCGTGACTGACGTGAAGACCGGCGACTCCGTCCTGCTGCGCATTACCGACCGCGGCCCTTTTGTGGGCGACCGCGTGATTGATCTTTCACGGGCGGCCGCGCGCCGGCTGAGCGTTTTCCAGAAAGGCGTGGCATTGGTGCGAATTGAAGTGCTGGAAACGCCTGTACCGATCAAAGAAGGCGGGCGCTGGTGCGTGCAGATTGGCGCGTTTGCCGACCCGCGCGATGCCTCACATCTGAAGGAAAAAATTGCGCGGCGCTATAGCACGGCCAGGGTGCTGCAATTCACCAGTCCCATGGGTGGCGACTGGCTCCGTGTCCGCGTGGCTGAAGACGATAAAAAACGCGCCCAGGAAGTGATGCGTGAAACCCATACCGATGCCAGCGTGTATCTGGTAAGGCTGGATTGATAGGGCGATATCATTACTTGAAAGTCGCTCCGGATGGCCATGCCACGACCTGAAATTCATCCTCGTAAATGACGTAACCCGGATCTTCTGTAGTGATCTTAGTGATCGGGATGCCGTTTTCCTCAAGGATGTGGACCACGGACCAGACTCTGGAGATACACTCTTTCGACTGCGACTTGAACCATGAAATGGCCCTTTCATTTCCTCCATGCGAGAGCGGAGGCGGCAAAGGAAGGTGCTCATTAAACCATTGCAGGTCAGACCGTAGCTCCTCGCGCTGATAGGGCGGAATATCTCCTTCATCGCGAAGTTTGTAAGCCGCTACGAAAATTCCTTCTTTTACTCTGGAGTCAGCATCGATCAGATGGGTTATGAAGCGCACGCATTTCTGTGGGCCTGCTGTTGCTCTGTCTCTCTCAAGAATGAATCGTTCATCTTCCATCTCCATAAACGCCAGGCGGCCAGGGATGCATGAGAGTATGGCTCCCATGCCTCTTCCCACGACTTCTTCCAGAGCCTCTTCCAAAGAGATATCTTTGCCATCCAAATTTGGGTCTTCCGTAATAGCATGACAGAAGCCAAAAGCTCCTTTCAGTTTAAGAATGCGTTCAATCTCCCTTGGGTTCTGCCTGGACGGGGGAATCGGGCGTTTGTCTCTGGTATCGATATCATGGAAATGCGCCAATGCGTGCGTGAACTTTGTTCTGGTGCGCGAATCGGCAACAAACTCTAAATAGCGTGACCGTTTCTGCCGAGAAACAAATGATCGAATTGTCTGGTATTCGTGCTCCATGAGTTTGTTAACATTCTTATATGACCGACTGTCTCTTCTGCAAGATCATCGCCGGAAAGATTCCTGCCAAAAAGGTTTACCAAGACGAAAAGGCATTTGCGTTTGAAGACATTAAGCCGCAAGCGCCGACGCACGTGCTGATTATCCCCAAGAAACATATCGTCGGAATTGACCAGGCGACTGAAGCTGACGCTGAATTGATGGGCTATTGCCAACTGGTGGCGGCCAAGATCGCCCGCGAGCGCAAGCTGGAGCACGGATTCCGTACGGTGTACAACGTAGGTCCCGATGCGGGTCAGACCGTTTTCCATCTGCACCTGCATCTGCTGGGCGGCAGACAGATGAGCTGGCCGCCGGGATAGCACGCAATCATCAAAGCAGCCAGCAAAAAGAAACATCGCCCAGATTTTCTGCGGATAACCGCAGATCAAGAAGATATGGCGTGAATTTCGCGCATGAAGGCGGACCAAAGCAAAACATAATCCGCGAATTTCGCATAGATCGCGACCAGTTTGGGGCTATTTCTTAATTACCTTGCTTCCAGCAACTATAGATATCCCTCTCAAAACGCTCCGGGATTTCAGAAAGACGAAATTCAAAAATTTCAGATTAAAAACCTACTTTGGCTGTGCGCTCGGCGCTGACCCACTGGCAGGCGACATCTCTGCCAACTGGCTGATGAGCTTCTGTTCCTGATCGGAGAACGTGCTGCGGAAACTGTCTGACTGAATAACTTGTTGGCGCTCAGCCTGAGGCATTTGGCGGAGATGACGCAAGGCTTTGTGAACGGCTACTTGCCGCTCCGGAGGCAGGCCTTTCAGTTGTTCATTAGCGCTCCGCAACTGCTGCCGCTGCTGCGGCGTCAGCTTGGCCAGGAATTCCATGCGTTTCACGGCCTGGTCGCGCTGTGCGGGCGTTAGGCTGTTGAATTTTTTCAGCCGTTCGCGCAATGCCGCCTGGCGTTCGGCAGGCAGCTTCTTGAATCCCGGTTCGCTTTCCAAAAGTTTGAGTTGCTGGTCCAGCGGAAGGTCTTTGTGCGTCTGGAGCCAGGCGCCCATCCTGTGTTCGTTTCTTTGTGCAGGATGATTGGCGGCGTTCGGGCTTTTCTGCGGAGTGGCTTGTACCAGCAGTACCGGCGCGGGCTGATGGGCCGAAGTGGTCACGCGCGAAGGTACATTCAGGGTCATCAACCCTGACAGCAAAACCGCCGAAACAACTTTGGCCCCGATCACCATTCGCTCCCCCGAGCAGAAAGTTTAAGGCTCAGCAACATCTTCGGACGGAGCGCCGGTAAGCTCGTTTACCAGGTCCGTATCGATAATCAAGTCGTGGTTCTTGTCCAGAGATTCAATATCGGCCACCGCGCCGTTATCCGGCGGCGGAGTTGCCACTGTGAGGCGATAGATTACGCCTCCAGCGGCCAATACAGTTGCCAGGGCAGCAGCCAACATTGGGCGGCGGAGCCAGCCAAACATGCTGGCCGGGGCCTTCTCGCGTTCTTCCTTTACGTGCGCCCGCAAGCGAGTAAGAAAGTAGGGAGAAGGCTCCGGCGCTTCCCATTCATCCAGCAAAGCCATGGTCTTGCGCATGGAGCCAAGCTCCTCTGCGCAGGCGCTGCACTGGCTTACGTGAGCTTTCACTTGCGGGTCGGCCGGACCGTCAGTGAGCAGCTCAATCAGATTTTCCCGAACATCATTGCAGTTCATACAAATTCCTTCAGCCGGTCACGCAGCACTTCATAGGCGCGGAACAGCAGAGACTTGGTGGCGGACTCACTTAATTTCAAAACTCCCGCAATCTCGCGATAATCCATTCCTTGATACTTATGCATCAACACGGCGGCGCGCTGTTTTTCCGGCAGCGACATCACATGTTTTTTGATGGCCTGGAGCCTTTCCCGGCGCAGAATGTTTTGTTCCGCATTCAGCGTAGGATCGGCAACATCCATCGTCATGCCGGACTCTTCATCCGGCTCATCCAGGCTTACCACTTTCCCGCTGCGCTCAACCTTGTGGTCGCGCGCATGGTTCACAGCCAGGTTGGTGGCGATGCGGTAGAGCCAAGTGGTGAACTTGGCTTCCGCCGCATAGGTCTTGCGCGAGCGATAGACCCGAAGAAACACTTCCTGCGCCAACTCTTCCGCCAATGCCTGGTTATGGCACATGCGGTACATGAAGGCGATCATGGGCCGGTGATACTTGGTCACAAGGTATTCGTAGGCCGCGTTATCATCGGTCCCGGCGCGAAGCATTACCTCCGCATCGCTCAACGAATCATAAGGAACGTGGCTTGCTGCCATCTCCGCAATATCCTGCGTCCTGCCGGTAATTGTGGGCATGAACAAACCCGACTTTAAGGCCACGCTGCTCACATCCCTGTAAACCCCTTGGCAACCAAAAAGTTGCAGGTCTTCAGAGAGGGGCAGCAGCACCCCGACACCCGAGTTTATTCCATAGCGTGGCTTTTGCGCATCTGTAAGTTTTGGTTAAGCCTGGGGAGATGGGGGCGCAAGACAGCGGGAAAAGCCTTCTGTTAGAATAATTTCACCCGACGCAGCAAGATCCCAGCGGATCGGGCGCTTAACTCAGCGGTAGAGTGCCATCTTCACACGGTGGAAGTCATAGGTTCGAATCCTATAGCGCCCACCACTCCCAAAGGGCCTTGCCTGAAGCCGATTGGCAGACTTTGGCGGGTGGAAATTTACAACTTTTTGCTTGCTTCAGGACTTGTTCGTGGTAACATCACTTTGTCTTCAGTAGCCGCCCGTTCCGGTGCGACGTTTCGCGCAAAAAGATTTTAGAACAGCGCTGATATAACGAAGATTTTCCGAAACTTAGCCGACTGACTTCCAGCCAGACCCTGAGGATTTCACTTATAGCGGGTCACCACATTTGGAAGTCCGGCAGATAGATCAAAGCTCACAGGTATACGAATGAATGAAGGATTGAACCAACCGCAGAATCCGCAGAATCCGCGCAATCGTAAGTCGCGGCGGCGGAGACGGAACTTTGGCTCGCAGAACCCGGGCCAGAACAGCCAGAATAGCCAAAATGGATCCAGCAACCAGGGACGCCCCGGCGGGCAGAACCGCCA
>JBARNL010000095.1:0-2027 GCA_049802955.1 Candidatus Angelobacter sp. | reverse complement strand
ATCTGAGAACGTGGACATGAACGAGATCGGGAACCAGTCCCGCTTGGGTTCGCCCAGTCCAGTTTGGTTTTTCACGTCATGCGCCAGATGACTCAGCGTGTAACGTTGCGCCTGGCGGCGGTCGTCGGTGATCTCTTCGTCGCGACCAGTAAAAGAAACCGGCTGGAAGCTCAGGAAACTAATGGTCTTGGGATTATCCAGCGCAAACTGGACGATGCGGCCCACCTGCTCATTGTTGATGCCGTTGATGATGGTTGTGACAGGAACAATGTCGACGCCGTTTTCATGCAGGTTGTGGATGGCACGCAGTTTTACGTCAAACAGATTGCCGACCTGCCGGTGCGAGTTCGCGGCGTTGCCGATACCGTCAAATTGCAGGTAAGCGTAGCGCAGGCCCGCTTCAGCGGCCTGGCGGCAGAACTCAGGCGACTTGGCAAATTCAATTCCGTTGGTCGCCGCCTGCACCGAGTTGTATCCAACCTGACGGGCGTACCGGACAGCATCCAAGAAATACGGGGACAGCGTCGGCTCGCCGCCGGAGAACTGGACTGACATCTGGCGACGCGGCTTAATGGAGATCGCGTTGTCCAGCATGGTCTTGATTTCTTCCCACGTCAGCTCATGCACAAAGCCGACCTGGTTCGCGTCCATGAAACAGGGATCGCACATCATGTTGCAGCGGTTGGTAAGGTCAATGGTCAACACCGATCCGCGGCCATGCTTTACCGTGCTGGTACCGTGATTATGCAGCTTTTCATCGTTGTGCGCTGCGATATCGCGGCCCGGAAAGACTTCTTCCAGGTGCTTGAAAAACTCAACGTCAACGGCCATCACGTCTTCAAAGTGGCCGTGCAGCGGGCAATCCTTCACCATCAGGATTTTGCCGTCGCGCTCCACGATGGTGGCTTTGATCTCGCCGGCTTTTTCGTTAAGCAGGATTTCATGGGGTAATTTTCCGTCAACAATCTGTTGCCGGATTTCCGGAACGCACTTGGGGCACAAAGAGTCAGTGGAGCGCGGCCAGCCTAGCGGCGGCTTCGTTTTTTCCCACGACTTCAAGATCGGCTTGTCTGACCAATTTGGCGTGAATGAAGGACGCGGCTTGATGCTGTTGATCTTCTCAAAAACGGCCCATGCGCCTTTGGCTCCATAAGTCAGTACTTTTTCTGCGTACTTTACCGGCTTGTGCATTAGTTGTGCCTCTCCTTGCGCCCCTCGGCGCCCCTCTTCCAAGCTATGAGACAGAAACAAAACGGGATATTGATTTCGAGATTATAGTAATTGCCCGCCGTCACTTTGTTTAACAAGGATTGTCCGAACGGGTGTAAATAATGGTTCAGCGGTTCCGTCCGGCATTAAACGGGATGCTCAAAAACAGTCTAAGTCATTGGTTTTAAAGATATATCTTCTGCATAGGGTTTCAGTGTGAAACTGTTAAGATTGGGAAACAACCTATGATGAAAGCTGTGCTCCTCGCTCAAAAATCTGCTCTCTGCTTTATCCCTGTCCTTGCTTTGTGTATGGCACCTCTCAACACGCTCAGCCGATACACAGAATGTAAATTAGGCAGATTTGTTGTGGCGGAGAGCTCGGAGCGTGACCAGCCGTTTAACCGGTCAGTATCCACCGATAAAGGAGACCGCCCGATTGCAATTTCGCACGGCGTTAGCCTCCATATTGCTTATGAAGAAACGCCGTTTGTCAATTTTAAAGCAGAAAAACTGGCGGATTACGGCAACGGCAAGCAGGTGCTGCTTGATAGCCTCAAATATTTGGCCGCAGATCCTGGAATGGAGTCCGCCGAACCGTTACATTCAGCAATCAACGGCTTTGATGTTTATGGCATAAACCGCAAACAGAAAGAAGGCGGGGTACTCAGCATATATCTGCTTTTCCGCGATGCCGACCAAACCGTTATTACCCTCTACTTGTTGAACACTCCTGCTGACCATCCAACGTTTGGCAATATGGATCAATATCGGAAATTGCGCGATGAATTCCTGGAGACTTACACCAAGTGCGCCGGT
>JBARNL010000094.1:0-2253 GCA_049802955.1 Candidatus Angelobacter sp. | reverse complement strand
GTGTACGCCTTTTATGGGGGATATTGTTTGATGCCGAACAATTGGGAGCACTGAGCCCAGCTTGCAACGTACTCCGCCTGCAAGCAGGGCTGGATGCATGATTTCATTTTCCCGGATGACTAAGCGGCGTGGCGCTGCTTAAAGCATCGACGAGCGCCAAGACCAAGGCTTTATCGCAGCTCCCATATCTCCACAGTGCCGCTGCTGTCACCCAGCGCGACCATCTTTCCGTCCTGTGAGACAGCTATCGCCTTAATGCTCGTCATGTCCGTGGCGAATGCCCGCGGTTCTGGAGCATTGGCAGAGACGACTCCGGCAATGCCATCGTTGTTGGCGATCACAAAGCCGTCTCCGGTTGGCGCAGCGGCATACACAATGCCCACGCCCAGGTTGGGCAGAAAAAGATTTTTCCCTTCGCGGTTGCCGCTCGAATACATCGCCCCGCCCAGTGATGACCATCGCGCCATCATCTTGCCGTCCCGCGACGGCAGGCATTTGTACGGCTCGCCGCAAGCACTGGGAAAGATTCCCAGCTCCCGCCCGGATTCCAGCTCGCGTACGGTGAACCCGTTTGCTGCTTTCGCCATCGTTAGCCACGCGCCCTCCGGAGAAAGCTCCACAACTGAACCGCTGCCCGAATGCAGGATGCGATTTCCGGTTACGTCCCACACCGCGGCCTTTTCGTCTCCTGCCACTCCCAGCATGTCATTCGGTCCAAAGACCATGGATTCCACTTTGCTGGTTTCAAGTTTGCGCGTGATCTGGCCTGAAGCCACGTCCCAGATCTCCACGTCACCATAGCGCTCCGTGGCAAGCATGCTTCCCGATTTTGAGACTGCGATCGCGTCGGTGGAATAATCCGCGTGCATGGTGGCCACAGGCTGCCCCGTCGTCAGATCGAAGACCGTGATGGGTGAAGGCCGCACGCCTTCGCTGCTGGAACGCCGTGCCTCTTGCGCCACCGCCAGCCGGCTGCTGTCGCCGGAAAACGCCATAGCGGAGACCTCAGCGTATTCCTTCCACTTGAGCCGCATCTTAAAGCGCGCGACCTTCTGCTCCAGCAGGAGACGCAGCCAGCGCACCAGAATTTCTGTTGGCGGTTTGCCCACGCCCGCGCCGCGGTTATATTTCACCTGGGGAGGCATCTCTCCATCCAAAGAGCGGCCCATGAAATAGACCTTGTGGTCTGAGAGGCGCACCAGGGTTGTGCCCCATGAGGGAGCATATCCCGGCTCGCCAGAGTCATAGTGCCCCATCTCTACCTGTGACTCATCCACACAAAGCAAAGTGCGCGCGCTGGCCGGCGCCGCAGCCTCCAATCCAGGCACGCGGATCGCTGGATTATGTGCCCATGGCGCTTTGCTCTTTTCGTGGTGAAAAAGGATGGTGATGGGCGCTTCCGGCCATCCGTCGGCAACCTCGCCGACAGCATACGGATGGTCGCAGATCGTCGCCGCCGCCGAAGCCGCGCCGCTGATGGGCGCCGCCTTTTTTGCTTGCCCCAAGGCGAGGGTCGTCATGAACAGGCATAGGCACAGACACATCTTCTTCATCAGTTTTCCTCATTTATTCGTGTGAAGCCATTGTGCAGTACAACTCTGGCGCGGGGGAAGTGCATTGTTTGGTCTTGGGTTCCGTTTGATTTTAATGGTGCAGATTTATCGGCCACTCAAACCGTGTCTCCGTCGCGTCTCCGCGGCGAAAAGACCTTCTCACCCCAGCCTCTTCACCAGTCCATTCAGCTCAATCACCGGCAAAGGATACTCCGGCCAATTGTGCGCATAGCCTGATCGAACACCGTGCTTCGGTGGAAGCCGCAAATACCCGCAGCCCGGCAAACCTTCTGCGACTATCGATTGCGCCTGGAGCATCCTGACGATCTTATAGAAGACCTTGGTGACCATCGAGTCGCTGGTTCCTTTAGGCCATCTGCTGCGCAAGATCGATGCCGCCATTGACCTGGAATTCATTCGCGAGCGGGTGCGTCACCTGTATTGTGAAGATAACGGGCGGCCAGCGCTGGATCCGGTGGTGCTGTTCAAGCTGCTGTTGATCGGATATCTGTTTGGCGTCCGCAGCGAGCGCCAACTGATGCGTGAGGTGCAGTGCAACGCGGCCTACCGTTGGTATCTGGGGCTGAAGCTGACCGACAAGGTGCCGGATGCCTCGACCTTGAGCCAGAACCGGGGGCGGCGTTTTCGCGACAGCGATGTGTATCAGAAGCTGTTCGATGAGATCGTGGAGTTGGCGATG
>JBARNL010000093.1:0-1865 GCA_049802955.1 Candidatus Angelobacter sp. | reverse complement strand
ACTCGCTTCGGTTCACAACACAAGTGTCAGGGCACGGCTTGAGCGTCCAGCCCGACGCGACCCTGAGCTTGTCGAAGGGGAGCAGAGGGCTGCGGAGTCGTGCCGTGAAAGCGCAGACACAATCTTTCCTTGCGCCGCAGGCTCCTCGCGCAGCCGAAGGCGGAGCGAGCTAGAAAAGGACCCGCAAAGCAAAGGTGACCTTGGAAAATCCAGCGCAGGGGAGCAGCCTAAGCGAAGTCCAGCGCAGCGGAACCCACAGAAAAGACCAGCCAAGGCGCGCCTTCTAGCTTGACGCCGCAGGCCGAAACCCTGAGCGGAGCACGAAAGGGACAGCGGAGTGATCTAGGAAAGATCAGCGGAGCGGGCGCACACGTAAATCCCGCATGCCGGCTACTATGGCGCAACCGCCTGGGCCTTTTCCGGATCAGTGCGCCAAACGTAAAAATATTTCTCGTCCGTCGCCGTGGTTACCAGCATCTTTCGTTGCCGTGTGGCCCGGTTGAGCGCGGACCGGACGTTTTCCATCTTTTCCCCTTCCAGCCCGGCCAGGGGAATGAGCACAGCTTTTTCCGGATCCAGCGCTTCCAGGTCGTCCAGAATCATTGACACAATCAGGTTGTGTTTTCCTTTCCTGCCATGGGGAATGGTGGAAATCAGCTTGCTCCCAAAATGGGGCGGTCGCACAGCCTTGCCGTTGCTGCCATGCCCATTGTTTCCGTTGCTGCTGTGGCTTCCCGCTTTTTTTCCATTGCCGGCCATTTTGTGCTTCTCCCGCCACGTTCAGTATCGCTAACGTATCGGAATCGTTAACAAGGGCTATGTTAGTCCTTAACTAATTAAATTACAACTACATTTCTAGCGTAGAATACCCCCCCCCAAATTTTTTCTATGCCATAGCAATCGCCTTCCTCGCTGATGCCCGGCGAAAACTGCCGCAGGGCCGTAAAGAAAAGACTTCCACGCAGGCTAAACGCGTTTCCCCGTACCTTTCACAAGCTGCTACTTTTGATAAAAGAACAAGGTCTCATCGTGATGCGGTGGAAACAGGACGGGTCAAAGCCCCACGTCGCTTTAGGCAGGTTTCTATGCTAGGCAACACCAACAACAGAGGAATGAGGGCTATCCGCATCAATATCCCACTCAAAAAACTGCGTAAGTTTAACGTCGCGGCATTTCTAGCCACCAGCGGCCTGGGTAGGACGATTATTCATCTCGCCAACAAGGAGCAGGCCTTTGCCCAGGGTGATTCGGCTGAAAATGTTTTTTACATCCAGAGCGGGCGCATCAGGCTCAGCGTGATCGCCCGGACAGGGAAAGAAGCCACGGTCGCATTACTGGCTCCGGGTGACTTCTGCGGCGAGGAGTGCATCGCCCTGGGCCAACCCGTTCGCGTGGCCAGCGCTTCGGCCATCATTCCGTGCGCTCTGATGAAGATTGACAGGAAAGAGATGATACGCGCCCTGCACCAGGAACATGCTTTCTCTGACATCTTCGTTGCCCATCTGCTCGCCCGTAATGCCCGGGTGCAGGAAGACCTGGTGGACCAGCTTTTCAATTCCAGCGAAAAACGCCTCGCCCGGGTCCTTTTGCTGCTCGCGCAGTTTGGCAAGGAAAAAGCCCCGGAGCCGGTGATTCCCAAAATAAGCCAGGAAGTACTGGCGGAAATGGTTGGCACCACCCGCGCGCGCGTCAACTTCTTTATGAATCGCTTCCGCAAACTTGGGTTTATTGAATACAACGGCTCCATTGAGGTGCATCCTTCGCTGTTGACCGTTATTCTCAATGACTAAAGGGACCGCCGCCCATTGCGGCACACAGCGAAGCGAGAGTTGAGGGTTTGCACTCCGTTCAAGGGTGTGCAATCT
>JBARNL010000092.1:0-3246 GCA_049802955.1 Candidatus Angelobacter sp. | reverse complement strand
GACGTTCTGGTCCTGGTCAATGGCTTGCTTGACCGGTTCGGGGGTCATAGGCTCTTCAATGCCCAGACCCTGGGTTTCATTGGCGTCGGCTGAAACACCGTTGGCGACAAGATATGCCTTGGTGCGTTCCACGCGACGTTCAGAAAGTTTCTTGTTGTATTCCGGGCCGCCGCGCGGATCGGCATGGCCTTGCAGGATCAGGTGAGCATCGGGCTTGAAGGCCAGATACTTCTTGAAGTCATCGGCAAGAGCAAGCAAGGTCTTCTTCTGGCTGGCCAGCAAACCGCTGGTGATCGGACTGTTCTCAGTGGGCTGAGCAGTGGGGAAATAAATGCTGTGCAGCGAGAGGCGCTGTTCAAGCTGCTGCTGTTCCACAGCCGGTTTCACCGTGACTTGAGTGGTGGCGTCAGTTTCACCGCCGCGGCCGTCACTGACATGGCAGGTGACCGTGTAATTTCCGGAAGCGAGTCCGGTGGAATCGAACTGCGCGGTAGCGTCTGTGCCTGATACTTTGCCTCCGCTGGCTTTGTAGCTATAGGTCAGCTTGTCATTATCAGCGTCAGAGGCCGTTGTCGTAATAGTCGAGTGCTGGCCTGCGGTGATGGTAGCCGGATTTGCGGCGCATGAAGAGATAACGGGCGGAGTGTTTGGCTTCTCTTCAACAGTTACATCTGTGGAAGACGTTGCGGTCCCGCCTCGGCCATCGTCAACCGTAGCGGTAATGGTGTATTTGCCCGGCTGAACGCCAGTGGAATTCCAACGAGCTTCCGCGCCCGTGCCTTCAACCGTGCCGCCGGTGGCCGTGTACTTGTACGTCAGCGTGTCATTGTCAGGATCGCTAGCCTGGGCATTCAGAGTGATTGGATCATTGGATCCGGCAAAAACCTTGGTCGGGTTGGCGGTAAGTGTGACAGTCGGGGGATGGTTGGGCGGAGGTGGAGGCGGGTTGCCGCCAAAGTGCAATACAAGTCCGGTAGAGGCGCGAAGATTATTTTGCGCGTTATCGCGCCCATCATTGAAATGGGTCCAAAGATATTCGGCTTGAAACAAACGGATGCCGACATACTTATTGATATTCAGATCAAGACCTCCACCCAGTGCAGTGGCAAATGCGTTATCGGATGACTTCCTATTGGTAAAAAAGGCTGAACTGTTGGGCGTAGCGGCCAGTACGCCGGAAAGACGGGCTGCGCCGAACAAAGCGTGCACAAACGGAGTAAAGCGTTGTCCGCGACTGGAAAATTGCGGGCCAAACAGGTATGTGTACGTGCTGGCTGTAACCACGCCGGGTTCTTTCAGCCGGTAAGCACTGAACTCACCTACCAGGCTGAACCAGCGATTTATGTTTCCAGCAATCGCGGCGGTACCACCGTGCCAGTTAAAATTCTCTGACGTGCCACCCTTAGTGTTGAAACGCACAAAAGAATAGCCCCCGAACAGATCAACCGCGGGATAAGAATCAGCGGTTGAGGCAGCCTTGGTCTTAGTCTGGGATGGCGTGGGCTGGGGTGATGCGGCATCGGTTTGCATGGGGACAAACGGCGCCAGATACCCGGTGGAGTCGCCAGAATCGTTTGAGGCGCTGGGCGCATTGATTGTCGAGTTAGAAGAGTTGGCAGTATCTTCCGCAAAAGCTTGCGTAAGAAATAGGGACCCGAGAATCACTGTCACAACAACACGCGCCACAAACTTCATTCTTGCCTCCTGTGCGAGTTAAGGGTTACTCGCGGCACACCATCATACTAGAAAGCTATACAGGGACGTGTGGGCAGGGAGTTTAGAGGTAAACAGTGCTCGATTGTAGCTGGAAGCGGTGGAGGAGGCGGAAAATCGAGTGAGCGGGTACAGCACAGCAGTAAAATAAGTCAAAATCACGAATAAAAAGCGCATTGAAACATAAAAAGCCGTTGCAAATGTTGGGAAATTAGCCTATATTAGTTGGTTTTGCAACCAACTTTGGCCCTGAGTGAGTCGATTCGTACCGGCTTTTTCATTAAGTATTTGAAACCAAAACCGGTTTTTGGGAATCCAAAGTGTAAGTTCATAAAATTGTACGCACTCTTCTATCTAAAGGCAGGGCGAAACCTACTATGGCAAGGCGACGCGGTAATCCTAACTGGGGCAAGCCTGAGCCCATCGGGCCAGTCATCCCCGTTGTGACCTCCTTTGAGCAGGCAGTCAAGGAATTCAAGCTGACACCTGATCAATACATCCGTTCTACTCGGCTCCGCGAGTGGGCACGCAGAAATAAAAACAGCAAGTACATACCAGAACCTTTACTTGAAGCTTGGGGGTTTGAAATCGAGAGTACATTATAACCCCTTTAGAATAAGTAATTTATAAAAGGCTGCTTCGGCGGCCTTTTCCTTTGTCGCCTACTTTCCAGTTTGACCAGAGCACGAGGCGCATGCGATATTTCTCGGTTGACTTTAACGTGCCTTAAACAATCGCCCAGGAGAACTCCCGCTTACATGGTTCGCCTTGTTCCCAGAGACACAAAGTTTTTCGATATGTTCGCTGAAATGGCCAGCAATCTGGGCGATGGCGCCCGCCTGCTCAAACAGACGCTGGAAGACTTCAAAGACGTTGACGCTCGCGTACAGCAGCTCAAGGACATCGAGCACCGCGGCGACGACATGACCCACAACATTCTTACCAAGCTGAATCAGACTTTTATCACGCCGTTTGATCGTGAAGACATCTACCGTCTTGCTTCCTCGCTCGATGACGTTTTGGATTTCATCTACGCCGCCGGCGTTCGGCTGATCATGTACAAGATCACCAGCGTGCCTCCGGCTGCTTCGCTGCTGGCCGGAATCGTCGTCAAGCAGGCTGACCAGCTTACTGACGCTCTAGCGCGCCTGGGCAAAAAGCATGACAATGTGTTGGAAAATTGCGTAGAAATCAACCGGCTGGAAAACGAGGCGGATGGTGTGGCCCGCGCGGCTATCGCCGTTCTGTTCGAAAAAGAAAAAGATCCTATTTCCCTGATCAAGCTCAAAGAACTCTATGAAGTCCTTGAGACCGCCACGGACAAGGCTGAAGACGCAGCCAACGTTTTGGAAGGCGTGGTTCTCAAAAGCGCATAAGACATGACCGTTATTTTCTAATAAGACATTGCGGCGGGTTCGGTCCCGATCGAGCCGCTCGTGCCAAGGCTGAATATCCGCACTACTGGAAAGATGTTTAAGCCGTTTGGAGCGCAGCGACATTTGATGAAGTACAAGCGGCGAGGCCACCACGCGC
>JBARNL010000091.1:0-2332 GCA_049802955.1 Candidatus Angelobacter sp. | reverse complement strand
GTGCTGTTATTGCTGCTATTCCTGGCGCTATTAAACGTGTTTCGCGCCGCGCGATCATTCTTAAGCGCTTCCCAGACTGCGGTAGCACCGCCGCCCAGCAAAGCGCCGCCGATCATGCCATCATGGCAATTGCAGCCCAGCCAACCGATTCCAGATCCCAGTGCGGTATTGGATCCGATCATGCCCCACTCGTGGAAGGGGCCAAGCGTCGCCCGATGCGTGTGCAGGAACCATGTGCTGGCTCCGCCGCCGCCGATCATCATAAGTTTTAGAGGCGTCTTTTCACCGGGCAGAATGTAGCCCAGGCCGGCGCCTACGGCCGCTCCGCCAGCTACGGAGAAAATGTATTTGTAGTGTTGCGGGCTGATCCCGCGAAGATCGCGCTTGTCAACATCCCGCGATTGCGCGTGTGACATCAACGGAAAAATAAATCCAAGGCAAAGGACAAGAATCCAGAATTTTCTGTGTGACATATGAAGTGGCTCCCCAAGGCGTTTGTGCGGAATGACCGCGTAATTGCTGGATAAGATGAAGCCGAATTAAAACGAGATGTTCAAGAGACGAGCAGCTCGCAAAAATAGGCGCTGCTCAGGAGAGAGCAGAAGAAACGTGGAACTCAGAAGGCAATTCGCGTCTTGGAAATTCGACAAAAACTCCTTAAGCTGCAGTTTGCGAGCGACGATCATTGCGGAGCATGCGCATAAAAAGCAGCAGAGCGCCTATCACAATGGCGCTATCGGCAATATTGAAAGGCGGCCAGTGGTGAACGCCGATATAGAAATCCAGAAAGTCAGTGACCTTGCCATCAGAGACTCGGTCCCAGAGATTGCCAACTGCGCCACCCATGATCAGAGAGAGGGCCAGGGTTCCGGAGTGGAAGCGCCTGCGGTCTCTCCACAGCAGAACAGAAACCACGGCCAAAGCTGCCACGGAAAAAGCGATCAACAGGGCAGTCCGGAAAGGTGAAGTGGAATCGGCAAAGATGCTGAAGGCGGCGCCGGTGTTTTCCAGGTGAGTCAGGCGAAAGAAGCCGGGAATGATATTGATGGCATCTTCCAGAGGAATGGTCTGTGCGATTGCCCACTTGGTAAGCCGATCCAGCAGCAGCACGGCAAGTGCGATCAGCAGTGGGCGCTTGGGCATGGAGTAATTTTACTGGGTTGCCACTTTCTCTTCCCGGGGCTTCTCCTCTTGTGGAGTTAAAAAGATCTCGCTCAACAGCAGGAGCGCGCCCACCACGATGGCACTGTCGGCAATGTTGAACGCCGGCCAGTGATGCGAGCCAACATAGAAATCAATAAAGTCGATTACGCGCCCGCTGGTCACGCGGTCCCAGAGATTGCCGAGCGCGCCGCCAAAAACCAGAGAGAGTGCGATGGCGGTGGTATTCAGAGCATTGCCATTCTTCCAGAGCAGGGCAGAGACTACGGCGAGAGCAGCCAGCGAAAACAGGATCAGCATGGCCACTCGCCACTCGGAAGGCGATTCAGCGAACAGGCCAAAGGCCGCTCCCTGATTTTGAACGTGCGTCAGGCGGAACATGCCGGGAACAATGTCAATGCTGTCATGCAGGGTGATTTTCTGCGACACCAGCCACTTCGTCATCCGGTCACAGAGGACGATGAGAGCGGCAATCATGATGTGGTACTTCCGCATTGTTTCCATTAGACGCTCATGGCTGCCCCTAGATTCAGGGCGCCCCGTCAACTTACCAATTCTTTTTCAATTTCCGCCAACGCCGCAGTGCAGCGCTCGCAGACTGTGGGGTAACGCTCATTTTCTCCGACATGAGTCGAGTAATTCCAGCAGCGATCGCATTTTTGCCCGGGAGCTTTCTCTATTAATACGTGAAAAGGCGTGTTCCCGTTCCCGCCAGAGCTGGGTTTTACTTCAACCCCAGAGACGATCAGCAGAAATCGCAAGTCGTTGCGATAGCGTTGCAGCAGCGGCACAAGCTCGCTCGGGCCAGAGATGGTGACTACTGCTTCCAGGGCGCTGCCGATAATCTTTTCCTGACGGGCGACTTCCAAAGCCTTTAGCGCAGCGTCTCGCACCTTCATCAAGGTTTCAAAGTCTTTCCAGACGGTGCCTGCGCTTGCGGAGTCGCTGACAGCTCCGGTGATGTCTTCGGCTTTGGGGAAGTGCGCCAGATGCACGCTTTCCTGTCGGCCGGCAACGGCGGGCAGGAATGACCAGATTTCATCGGCGGTAAAGCTCATGATGGGCGCTATCAGACGCACCAGGGCTTCTGCAATGCGCCAAGTCGCGGTCTGGGCCGAACGTCGGCCGTGCGAGTTGGGCGCAGAGGTGTACAGGCGGTCCTTGACCACAT
>JBARNL010000090.1:0-4924 GCA_049802955.1 Candidatus Angelobacter sp. | reverse complement strand
GCTTTGTGGCTATGGATGTTTTCTCCTGCCGAACGAGCGCCACTGCATTTTTTATTGCAGCGGCGGAAGATTTGATGTGCCGGGCAGAATCCGATGCGCCAATGGGCCTAAGATATAATCTTTTGCTGTGAAGCCCTCAGCCAACTTCAAGAAATTTTTCTATCGCTTCAATCCAATTTACCTGGCTGCAAGGCGATATTACCATCTGTGGTACTACAACAGCGGCGTTTGGAAACAAACGACATGGATGGGCGTGCACACACTGAAGTCTCCCATGGATATGTGGAATTATCAGGAGATCCTGGTTTCGCTTCAGCCTTCAGTAATTATCGAATTCGGCACGAATCAGGGCGGATCGGCTTTATTCTTTTCGTCGGTGATGCGACAGATGGGACGGCCCTATGTGATCGTATCGGTGGATATTGCCGCCTCCGGCATTTCCGAGAAAACAAAATCAGATCCCAACATCCGCTTGTTGACCACTTCGTCTTCCTCCCCGGAGGTACGAAAAACGATTCAAGAACTAAGGCATGATTTTTCCGGTCCCGCGTTCGCCATCCTGGATAGCGATCACTCTAAGGAACATGTTCTGGCTGAAATGATGAACCTCCGAGATGTCCTGGTTGCCGGGGACTACGTGATCGTGGAAGACTCCAACATAAATGGGCACCCGGTACTCAAATCTTTTGGGCCGGGGCCGTATGAAGCAGTCCAGGAGTACATCCGCAAGTATCCGCAGGATTATGAACACGATTTCGAGCGGGAGCAGAAATTTGGTTTTTCTTTCGCGCCCACAGGATTTCTTCGCAGGCTTTAAAAAAAATTAAATCCATTAAACAAGCTAAATACGGATCAACAAGAGAGACTTCCGCATTAGCGAGCATCTCATCGTGTTTGCTCAGAAACGGTAAACATAGGTGTGTAAGCAAAAATCAACGAACATATTCAACCGGCAATGCTCTCTTTATGCTGCGAGGAAGCTTCTTTGGCGTACATGCCGCTGCGGCCGCGGAGCGCGTCCCAAGCGCCCCGGTTAATAAAGGTTAATTTTCTAACTCGGTTTTTTTCGAATAGCAAAAGCTTGACGATTTCCTTGAACCATAACCAAATGTCATCGCAAATCCAGGGAAAATCGGAAAACAGGTACCGGGAGTAAATGCGGAGCCGGTTCCGGGCTGCATAGTAGCGGCGAAGGGCACTGTGGTTGCAGACCGTGAAACTTATTCCCAAAAGCATGTGTCTGGATGGATTCCCAAGCCGGTGGACGATGACAGCGCCGGGAGCCTCTATAATGCGAAGACCATTTTTTCGGACACGCAGACAGAATTCGAAGTCGACGTAATCAATAAAGAACGATTCGTCAAACAGCCCACATTTGCGCAAGGCATCAGTGCTCAGAAAGATACCCGATTGCATGACGGCAGTTATTTCACGGAACGAATCATGCTTCTCGTGGTGCGATACGCCTGCCATAGAATTTTCCGGAAACACCACATGGCGTGGGCCGATAATTCCAACCCGCTCTCGATATGGGCAAGCTAGGTAGGCATGGAGCATGGCCGCGCGAAATCCGGCTGACACCTGGCTATCCTGGTCGAATGTGACGATCCAGGCGAAATCGCCACTCCCGAGTGCACGACGAATGCCGATGTTCAGGGCAGTTGCCAATCCCAGATTTTCCTTGTTCCAGATAATTTCAACCGCGCAGGAAGACGCAATGGTTTCAATATGTGCCCGCATGGGCATCTCCGATGCATTATCCACAACGATGAGTTTGTCAACGTGGGGAAGCACAGCGCGGATGTTCTGCTCCAACGGCGAATCAGGATTATAAGTCACCATGACTGCGCAGATCTTGCCCTTGAGTTCATCCCGAAGGGGCGCATCTGGCACTGCTGTCTCAAAGGGATTGGGTTCCATAGTTTTCGGAAGGGCTTCCGCTGGCAACTATTGAGAGGGCCACACAATTATAACATCGCAGTTTTTTGAGACGGAGCACCTCGTTTAGAAGCGCCTGTATGTTGTTCAAATTCGATTAGGCCACCCTCGCCGCGCATATTTTTGTTGCGATGGCGGTCGCTGCCGGAACGGTCGTTAGATCAGGATGGGTTGGGTTCATGATTGTCGGCAAGCGGCTCAGCCAAAAATAGCATTTGAAAGGCAAAAGCATTAGGAAATAAATTCGTCAATCGCTGCCACATGGGACGGAAATGACTAGTGAACCTGGCGCCCATGACCGGATGGAAAAAAACAATCCGATAACCGGCTTCTTCAATCATCTTGCGGCCCGTATAAAAAGTAAAGAATCGAAGATGAGTGTGATCCAGCAGCCCCATGCTCTCGTATTCGAATCTTCCCATCAGCAGTTTTACGCGCATGGTCCAGAAGGCGATATTGGGAAGGGAAATGAGTACGCGGCCACCCGGCGCCAAAACGGTTTTGGTTTCCCGCAGAACAGCCTGCGGATCTAAAAGATGCTCAAGCACATCGCCATAAGTGACCAGCTCAAAGCGTTCACCCAGGTCGTTGCTCCAATCCGGTCGATTGAGGTCTAAAGACAGCACACGGGCGCAGAATTGGCGGGCTTTTTCCGCGGCCTCTGTGTCAATTTCAATGCCCACTACACGAGTGCCGGCCGCCGCAAGATGCCTGGAGATAAAACCAGTGGAGCACCCGCATTCCAGGATGCTGCGGTAATTTTTGGCTACCTCGATAAAAACGTGGTTCCGGCTAAATTGATCGTCATTTGTATGGATTTCATACCGACTGCTCTTCAGGGTGGCGTGATGCATCAGGTTTCGTCGAGTGGACGAAGACAATTGTAACATCGCGGTTTTCCTAACCGCCTGCAGGTTCTCACATTACAATGAGGAAGCCGGCAGGTCATCAGCCGCGGCGAACCCATCTAAATGTCATTCAGCGAACCTCGCGTCAGCATCGTTATCCTGAACTGGAACAGCTATCAGGTCACGTTGGATTGCCTGCTGTCGCTCCGGAAAATGGACTATCGCAATTTTGAAGTGGTCCTGGTCGATAACGGTTCTACTGATGGCTCACCTACAAAGCTTCTGGAAAATATGCCCGAGATCAAGTTGATCCGTAATGCCATAAACCTGGGCTTCGCCGGAGGCTCCAACGTGGGAATTCGCGACGCGATTCGTTGCGGCACTGATTACGTTCTGTTGCTCAACAATGACACCATAGTCTCCCCTGATTTTCTCAGCCAGTTAATAAGTGTTGCAGAATCGGATGAGAAGATCGGCGCGGTTAGTCCGAAGGTACTTTTCTTCGACCATCCTGACAGACTCAATTACGCTGGCGGCGAGCACAGGCGTTGGCGACTCTTTCCTAAAGTCTTCGGTCTCCGCCAGCTTGATGACGGCAGGTATGACAAGATTCGCGAAGTGTCGTTTCTTACCGGCTGCGCGTTCCTGATCAAAGCGGAGGTGGTCCGCAAGATCGGGGTCCTGGAAGAAGTTTATTTCCATTTTTATGAAGATATTGAATGGTCGTTGCGCGTCCTCAAAGCTTGATACAAAACCATGTATGTTCCCTCCGCCGTGATATGGCATAAAGAGCACTACGTTACCGATAAGAACCAGCGCAACGGTTTTATCGAGTTCCATCTGGCGCGCGCCAACATAATTTTTGCGCGAAAGCATGTCCCACTGAAGCTGTGGCCTTTCAAAATGCCGTTTTTTGCCGCCTGGATGATTTACCGCACCCTGGTGTTCTCATCCCGCCGGGACTGGCAAAAAGTTTTCTCCTTATATAAAGGATTCTGGGCCGGCTGCCTTTTGCGGCTTCCCGAAGAAGAAACAAAGATTTGATCTTTGCTCTTTGCTCTTTGCTCTCTTGATCTTCTATCTTTATATCTTTGCTGCGATCATGCGGAGTGTTCTTGTCCCATCCAGCCGATATCCCCCGCCTCCTTTTGCGTGCTCGCTGACTGCGGCTGCGCCGTTCGATTTAGCGCGCTAAAGCTGCGTGCTATACTCTGCCCCAATGGCACGGCTTTATCTTGCCGATGAATCGGAATCGCCCACTTTCTTCCGCCGCGATCTTGGACCAGGCTTAAGACACAATGAAGATCTTGATGCTGCACAACAAATATCTGGTCCCCGGCGGCGAGGACCAGTGCAGCGTTGCTGAAGCCGCTCTTTTGCGCGACCATGGGCATGAAGTCGAGCTTCTGCAAGAAGACAATCGTCGCATTGAGCAACTTGGCCAGGCCCAAACGGCAATGCGCACGGTGTGGTCGCGGGAATCCTACAGGCGCATCGACCAATTATTGAAGTCCCGCGCTTTTGACATTCTGCATGTGCAGAACTTTTTCCCTCTCTGGTCTCCCTCGGTTTATTACGCGGCGTCCCGCAACCACGTTCCTGTAGTCCAGACGCTACACAATTACCGGCTCATGTGCGTTAACTCGCTCTTCTTTCGTGACCAGCATCTGTGCCAGGAATGTCTGGGACGTTTTCTACCTTGGCACGGCGTGGTGCATGCTTGCTATCGCCGTAGCCGCGCTGCCAGCGCAGTTGTCGCCAGCATGGTGGGCGCTCACAGGCTGGCTGGGACGTGGCGTAAGCGCGTCGCGGCGTACATCGCCGTCTCTGAATTCGCGCGAGAGATATACGTTGCCGGCGGTTTACCTGCCGAAAAAATCACTGTTAAACCCAACTTCATCCATCCCAGTCCTGCGCCGGGTAATGGCGGAGGCGGCTACGCCCTTTATGTGGGCAGGCTAAGCCAGGAAAAGGGCATTGCGACAATGCTGAATGCGTGGAAGCAGGCCCGCGCAGCCATTCCGCTAAAGATAGCCGGTGAAGGCGCATTGGCGGAACTGGTGATTGCCACCGCGCGCGAATGCAGCAGTATCGAATATCTTGGTGCAAGATCACTGCCGGAAGTCCTGGACCTGATG